>JBDTSC010000311.1:0-4749 GCA_039931375.1 Ardenticatenales bacterium | reverse complement strand
CGCCTAGCGGCCGATCAGCCGGTAGAACTCGTCGCGCAGCGTCGAATCCGCGGCGAAGACGCCGCGGCGGGCGGTCGTGATCATGTTCACGCCGTGCTTCTTGACGCCGCGCAGGCTGGCGCACGTGTGCTCGCCCTCGAGCACGATCATCGCCCCGATCGGGTCGAGCGCTGTGACCAGGCTGTCGGCGATCTCGTTGGTCAGCCGTTCCTGGATCTGCAGCCGCCGCGCGAACATGTCCACCAGGCGCGGGATTTTGGACAAGCCGACGACCCGATCGCGCGGGACATATGCCACGTGCGCCCGGCCGGTGAACGGCAGCATGTGATGTTCGCACATCGACTGGTACTCGATATCGGCCACCACGATCATCTCGCCCGCGCCGTAGGCCACATCGAACATCGCGCCGTTGACGATCGTGTCGATGTCCTGGCCGTAGCCGCTGAGCATCTCGCGGTACATCTTGGCGACGCGGTGCGGCGTCTTCTGCAGCCCGTCGCGCGCAGCGTCCTCGCCCAGCAGCTCGAGCAACCGCCCGATCAGCGCTTCGACCTCGGCGCCCGCGTCGTCGTGCCCGCCGGCATGCGGGGCGGACAGGGCGCCGCGCTTGGCCGTGGCCGTCGCATCGCCGCCGAGGGCGGCGTGGCCGTTCATCACGGGCCGCACGCGGGAAGGAAAGCCGGTCGGGCCGGGCTGGCCGTTCGAATTCAAGAGCGACATGGCAAATGCGTCCTTTGTGGGCAATCGATCCAGTGGGCATTCGATCCAGTGGGCAGGCGATCTGGTGGGTAGCGATACCGTGGGCGATGAGGGTCGCGACGCCGAACGCGGCGGTCCACCGCCGGCCGGCGCTCGCTTATGGTCGCCCGCGGCGGACGGTTGTTACACCGACTTAACGTGGGGCAACTGGAATTAACGCGCGCGATCGTCGCTACCGGACCGTCGGTCCAGACCCTCGGATGCCCACCGGGGAGCGGCACACGAACGGGTACGCAGTTCCGCAGCCCACGGCGCGGCTGGCGGCGGAGAGCGGGTCGCTCCCGGCGCGCACCTCGCACGCGTCGCCCGCGCCGTCGCCGTCGCTGTCCGCCGCGAGGCCGAACGTGCCGGCCCGCCACTCTAGGCCGTCGTCGAGGCCGTCGTCGTCCGAGTCGGCGTCGTCCGGCCACGTGAGCGTGCGCGTGACCTCGTCGGCGTTCGAGAGCCCGTCGCCGTCGTCGTCCCCGTCGGGGCGGACGAGCGTGTACGACCACGTGAGCGGGGGCGCCGACGCAGCGGCCAAGGGCGCGGCGGACGCTCGGTCGAGGCGGACGGCGATCGGGCCGTGGGGCGGGGTCGCGAAGCCGGTGAACGTGTACGGGCCGGCGCCGCTGCCGCGGACGTTGGCGGCCGGCGAGCCGTTCACCGTCAGCGCCGCGGCATCGACACGGTCGATCGGACCCTCGAACGTGACGCTGAAGCGGTCGAACGAGAGGACATACGGGTAGAGCCGGAAGGGCGTTTCGTAGACGACGGAAGGTGCCGTCGATGCGGCCGCCGCGCCGTCGACCGGGCGGATGTCGATGGCGGGACCGCCCTTGGCTGGCGCGCCGGCCCCAAGCGCGAGGCCGCCGGCCTGAAGCCGCTGGCGGTCGCGGTTCACCGTGTCCACCCAGCGGTGCCAGCGCCAGAAGATCGGGTCGCGCGGGGCCGTCGGCGGGTTGAGCATGTCGCCGCCGATGAGGAGATGGACCGTGTTGTGCCACGGCTCGGTCACGGCGCAGCCCAGAAGGCGGCGATCGGCTGGGAAGTCGGCCAAGCGGAACTGGCCGCCGCCCGTCACGTCGCACGGCAGCTGGTTCCAGCCGCGACCGCCGCCGCCGTTGGCCGTGAAGCTGAGCGGCTTGGCGTACGGGCGGTAGATCGCGTTGCGCGAGGCGTGGTCGATGTCCGGGCCGCGCGGGATCGGCTGAGCGGAGTCCCAGATGCCGATCTCAGGGTAGCCGAACTCGTGCCGCCAGCGGTTGAAGCGATCCAGAAACTGGACGTGGAAGTCGAAGAACAGCGTCCCGTCGTAGAACGGCTGATCGAACGCCCAGCGCTGGTGCCACAGCCCGTGCTCGCGCAGGACGAACTGGGTGTGGTTGCTCGTGTAGAAGTCCTCGGCCTGGCGCGTGCTGGACGTCTGATTGCGCTCGACGTTCAGCGTCACGCTCTCGGTGCACTGGCCGACGCCGTCCCGCACGGTCACCCAGACGCGGCGCGCGATCGGGCCGGCGTTGTTCGGGAAGCGCTGGCTGGGCGCCGGCTTCCAGTAGAGCGCGAACGACGCGCTGCGCATGTCGGCGGCCCGGATCGGCGTCGTCCGCCACGGGCCGCTCGTGCTCTCGGAGTAGTCCGCGATCGCATCGCCCTCATAGCCCCATTGGTACGTGTACGCGCCGCGCGTCGGGCTGACGGCGGCCCGGAAGGCCACGCGCTGGCCGACGTTGGCGGTCCCGGTGCGGGGCGTGATCGTCACCTGGCACGTCGTCGGGATCGTGGGCGATGGGATGGGCGTCGGGGGCGGCGGGGTGGCGGACGGCCCGGGGAGGGTCGGCAGGCCGGACGGCGGCGTCGGCACGGCCGTCGGCGCGCCGTCCGGCACGGCGGCCGTGAAGCGGAGCCCGTCGATGACCTCGCCGGCGAAGCCCGTCACGAGCACGGCCTGCTCGGTCGACCCGACGGACGCCATGCCGTCCGGCGGCGCCACCGTCACGCGGTAGCGGCCGGGCTGCGCGACGGCGACGCGGAACGTGCCGTCCGCGCCCGAGAGCACGGCGTGCGCCTCCGGTCCGTCGATCGTCACGCGCGCGCCGGCCAGCGGACGCGCCGCGCCGCCGCCCACGTCCTCGACGGCGCCCGCGATGTCGGTGACGCCGGCGGCCACCAGCCAGCCGCATTGGCCGTACGCGTAGCGTTGGCCACCGCCGGTGCTCGCGGTCAGCCGCGCCGCGCCGGCGCTCAGCGCACGCCGCGCGTGAACGCTGCGCCGCCAGGGCTGGTTGGGCGCGGACGCGCCGCTGGCGACGAGGATCGTCTCGCCGTCCGGGGCGATCTCCTCGAGCACGGTCTGCACGCTCTCCGTTCCGCCGGCCCCGACATTCAGCGTCAACGGGATGGACTCGCCGGCGATGAACAACGGGCCGCTGTCCCCCGCCAGGCAGCCGCGGTCCGTCGTGACGGTGGCCGATAGGCGCGGCACGCCGGTCGTCTCGCCGGTCAGGGTGACGGTGCGCAGCGGCGTCGCCGGATCATCGCTGCGCACGAGGAGGAAGTCCTGCCATGCGCCGTCGCTTTGGGGCGCGAAGCGCACCGTGACGCCGCGCTCTTCGCCCGGCAGCAGGACGGTGTTCGCGCTCCACGGCACGGGCAGGCTGAAGGGCGATACCGAAGCGTCGCTTTGAAGGTCGAGATCGAAGATGGTGAGCGGCGCGCGGCCGGCGTTGCCGATCGTCAACAGCCGCTCCGCCTTGCCGCCGCTGCCCAGCCGATCGAACGACAGCCCGTCCGGCTGCACTGTGATGTCCGGCCCGTCCGGCGCGACGATGTCGAACGCGCAGTCGCCCGTGGCCGCCGGCGCGGCGTCCGCGGCGGCGCGATAGGCGCGAACGAGGATGCGGCGCGTGCCGGTGGTGTGGCCGAGCGGCACGGCCATCGCCAGCGCCTGGCCACCGTCGACGGAGCGCTTGTCCGCCAGGCTTCGCACGGCGCCGTCCGGCGCGACGTCCAACACCGTCAGCCACGCCGTCGGCGCGCCCCGGACCGCGAAGCGCACTATCGCCTCGTCGCCGACCAAGCCGGACGCCAGATGACCGGCCGCGGCGCCCCCGGCCGCCTGGCAGCCCGTCGAGGCGCTCACGTCGATCGCCAGCGCGGCGGCCGTGCCCGTGCGGCGCAGCCCGAAGCGGATCGGCGCGCCGAGCAGGCCCGCGGCGGCGTCGGGCGCCTCGGCGAAGGCGACGGTGACGGCCGAGGCGCCGGTGGCGGCCCAACCGACGGGGACCGCGAGCGTGGCCGTGTACGTGCCCGCCATCCCGACGCCGAGCGCGAAGTCGCCGCCGCTGTCGGACGTTGCCGTGCCCAGCGGGCCGGCTGGTCCGACGAGCGCGACCGTCCGGCCGCTCAGGGCGGCCTCGCCGACAGCCTGGATCCCATCGCCGTCGCCGTCCTCGAAGACGGTGCCGACGATCGCGCGCTGCGCGGTAACGGCGTGCAGGCCGCCTTGCGCCGGCTGCGCGAGGGCGGGCCGGCGGCCGGCGAGGAGCACGGGCAGGACGAGGGCGACGGCGGCGAGCAGGCGCGGGCGGCGGGAATGGTCCGGTCGCGTCGACGTTGTGGGACGCGCCGGACGAGGATCGGCGGGCGGTGCGATGGTCACGGGCAGGCTCCGGGCGATTTCTGTGGTCGTTGGTCTGGCGGCGCGCGGAGCGGCCGCGAAGACGAGAACGGAACACCGGGGCGGGTGGTTACGGACGGTTGGAGGACAGGCGCGGGCGGACGGATGGCGCGTGAGGGACAATCGCATCCACCGGAGATCCGAATTGGTATCGGCGAGGAGGTTTGGTTGGGCGATGTGAACTTGGGGCGAAGAACCGTAGGGTCGAAGGCGTGCAGAGCCGCAGGGTCGAAGGCGTGCAGAGCCGCAGGGTCGAAGGCGTGCAGAGCCGCAGGGCCGAAGGCGTGCAGAGCCGCAGGGCCGAAGGCGTGCAGAGCCGCAGGGCCGAAGGC
>JBDTSC010000310.1:0-4754 GCA_039931375.1 Ardenticatenales bacterium | reverse complement strand
CGGCGCGGCGCGGCCCGTCGGCGATCATCCGGTCGCCGACGCACCGATGGCCACGGCGTCCCCCCTCCCTACGGTGCCCATGCCGCCGACGTCCACCGCACCGCGGCCCCCGATTGCCACGACGCCGACGGCGCCGCCGCCGTCCTCGGGCGGCATCGTCATCCCTTCGCTGCCCGACTGCACGTTCGGGGGCACGTTCGACGTCTCATCGACTAGCGTGGCGGTCGGGGAGATCGTGACGGGGACGATCGACATCGGCCTCTCGTGCCCGGACAGCCTGCGGGGCCGCGCGGCCGTCGTCGTTCTCGGCGCGATGGACCAGAAGCTGGCCGCTTCGGTGCGATCGGCGCTGGCGCTGCTCGTGACGGGCCTTGCCGATACGGAACACACCTCGATCGCGTTCGTGAGCGCGGGTGCACTGGCCGTGCCGCCGCGCTTCCAGGACGTCGCCGCCGACCGTCCGGCGATCGATGCGCTCGTCGCCGGACTCGGCGTGCGGACAGAGACCACCAGCGACCGGTACGCCGACCAGCTGGACGCCGTCGCCGATGCGTTCCAGCGCCTGCCGCCGTCGCAACGCCCGCTGTTCGTGCTCGTCGATGGCGCAGCCCCGAGCGGCGACATCGACGCCGCCGCGCTGCGCCTGCGCGCGCTCGTCGGTGGGCTGCGGGACCTTGTCGGCCTGGGCATCCTCATCGACGGGTCACCCGACGCCTGGCTGCGCGGGATCGGCCAGGGCGGCGCCGCGCCGGAGGACACGCTGATCTATGTGCACGAAGCGCAGTCCGACGCTCTGCCCGACGCCATCGCCTCCGTCGTCGACGCCCTTGGGGCGCCCATCGACTTGTGGCAGGTCCGACCGGTCGTATCGAGTCGGTTCGGCATCGAGCAGGCGACGCTGACCCTGTTGCCCGGCGGTCAGGCCAGCCCGCGGCTGCCGTGGAGCGGCATCGCCCACGCGCGCGAGCTGCGCGCGCGGGCAACGCTCCGCCTTCGGGCGCAGCAGCCCAGCGCCGAGAGCCAGTTGACGGTCGCGATGACCGGCCGCCGCCGACGGGTGGACGTCCGCGGCGGCGTCGTCGCGGCGCCGAACGTCTGCGTCCATGCCGTCGGCGACCTCGCCGACTGCGCGCCGACGCCCACTCCCGTGGTCTCGACGTTCCCGCAGCCACCCGCGAGAGGCACGCCGACAGCGCCGCAACCGCCGCGCGCGCCGACGAGCGCAGCGACCACTGGGCGATCCGACCCGACCCGCACATCGACACCAGATGCACCCGCGACCGCCGCGTCGCCGGACGGGACGAGCGCGACGCCGCGGCGACGGGTGTACCTGCCGTTCGCGCGGCGAGCATCGGATCGGTGATGCGGCTCACATCACGGCACGCATGGTCACCGCCCGATCCGCATACCTGGGAACGCCGAGCTGGAGCTCGGCGAACCCAGGGGAGAGTCGAACGGATCCGCGTGGCGACCGCGCACCGGCGAAATTTCAGCCGGCCGGGTCCTCCAACGCGTTCGCCCACACATCGTCGATCGTGTCCGCGTAGACGAACGTGAGCTCGCCGGCCACGTCCTCGGGCACGTCCTCGATGTCCGTCCGGTTGCGCTGCGGCAGGATCACCGTCTTGATGCCGGCGCGATGGGCGGCCAGCACCTTCTCCTTGATGCCGCCGACCGGCAGGACCTTGCCGCGCAGCGTCATCTCGCCGGTCATCGCCACGTCCGAGCGGACCGGGCGACCGGTCAGGAGGGACGCCAGGGCCGTCGCCATCGTCACGCCGGCGCTCGGGCCGTCCTTGGGCGTCGCGCCCGCCGGGACGTGGATGTGGATGTCGTGGCTGGCAAAGTAGTCGTCCGCCAGCCCGAGGGCCGCGCCGTGGGCGCGGACGTAGCTGAGCGCGGCCTGCGCGCTTTCCTTCATCACATCGCCCAGCTGACCGGTCAGCGTGAAGCCCTTGGCGCCAGGCGCGGCGCTGGCCTCGATGAACAGAACGTCGCCGCCGAACGGCGTGTAGGCCAAGCCCGTCGCGACGCCAGCGATGCTCGTGCGCTCGGCCACCTCGTCGAAGAAGCGCGGTGCGCGCAGGTAGCCGGCCAGGTCGCCCACATCGACGACGACGAACGGCGCCGCAACCTTGGTCGATGCCGCGTCATTCGATGTCACGGTGGTCGGCGCCTCGGTCGTCGATGCGCCGTTCGTCATCGCCCCCGCGGCCTTCGCATCCGTCGAAGCGCCGTCCGCAGAACGCACGCCCGTTGTCGACGCGCCGGGCGTCGCCGCGTCGATTGTCATCGCACCCGCCGGCTCCTCGGCCGCCGCAACGCGCACCGCGACCTTGCGGGCCACCTTGCCGATCTCGCGCTCGAGGTTGCGCACGCCTGCCTCGCGCGTGTAGTGCCGGATGAGCTCGCGGATGGCCGCGTCCGTCATCTCGAGCTCGCCGGGGCGCAGGCCCGCATCGGCGAGCTGGCGCGCGATCAGGTAGTCGCGGGCGATATGGAGCTTGTCGGTCTCGGTGTAGCCCGCCAGGTCGATGATCTCCAACCGGTCGCGCAGCGGGCCGGAGATCTGGCCCAGCTCGTTGGCGGTGCAGATAAAAAGCACGTCCGACAGGTCGAACGGCACATCCAGATACAGATCGCGAAACTCGTGGTTCTGGGCCGGGTCGAGGACCTCGAGCAGCGCGCTCTCCGGATCGCCCCGCATGTTCGACCCGACCTTGTCGATCTCGTCCAGGATGAAGACCGGGTTGCGCGTCCCGGCCCGCTTGATGCCCTGGATGAGCCGGCCCGGCATCGCCCCGACGTACGTCCGGCGATGGCCGCGGATCTCGGCCTCGTCCCGCAGCCCGCCCAGGCTCATCCGCACGAACTGCCGCCCCAACGCGCGGGCGATCGAGCGGCCGAGGCTCGTCTTGCCGACGCCGGGCGGGCCGACGAGGCACAGGATCGCGCCGGCGATCGCGTCCGTCGGCGTCGGCACAGACGTCACGATCGGGTCCGCGTCGGGCGCAGCGACGTCGTCGAGCGCGGCGCTCGCGCGGTCGGCGGCGGCGCGCTCGACGCGCAGCTTCTGGACGGCCAGCACCTCGAGGATCCGCTGCTTCACGTCTTCGAGATCGTAGTGGTCTTCGTCGAGCACCACGCGCGCGTGGTGGATGTCCAGGTTGTCCGGCGTGGTCACCTGCCACGGCAGACCGACCATCCAGTCGAGGTACGTGCGGATCACGCCGTATTCCGCCGCCGCCTCGGGCAGGCTCTCGAGACGCGCCAGCTCGCGCAGCGCCTCCTTCTCCGCCTCGGAGGGCATGCCGCTCTCCGTGATCCGCACCTTCAACTGCTCGAGTTCGGCCTCGCCCTCTTCCTCGCCCAGTTCCTTCTTGATCGCCCGCAGCTGCTGGCGCAGGAAGAACTCGCGCTGCATCTTCTCCATCTCGCCGCGGGCCTCGGACTGGATCTTCTTGCCCAGCTCCAAGACCTCGAGCTCGCGGCCGAGGATCGCCATCAGGGCGCGCAGGCGCTCCTGGACGGTCTCCATCGCCAGGATCTTCTGGGCCTCGGGCGCCTCCATGCGCGTGTTGGAGGCGATGAAGTACGAGAGCGCCCGCGGATCGTCGATCCGCTCCAGCGCCTCGCCCAGCTCTTCGGGCAGCTGCGGCACGAGCTCGATGAGCCGTTGGAACATCTCGACCGCGCCGCGCCGGAGCGCCTCGACGGCCACGGATTCGTCCGGCGGATCCGGGATCAGCGTGATGCGCGCCTTCAGGTAGGGCTCGGTGGCGACCCACTCGTCGATCCGGAACCGCTCCAGCCCTTGGACGAACAGCCCGACGTTGCCCTCGGACCCCTTGACCATCCGGTGCACGTGCGCGGCCGTCCCGACGACGTGCAGTCCCTCGGGACCCGGTTCGGCGATCGAGGGGTCCGTCATGAGGACCAGCCCGACCATCCGCTCACCGACGGCGACGTCTTCTGCCAACTGCACGGACCGCGGCTGCCCGACGGCCACCGGCTGGAAGGCCATCGGGAACACGACGACGCTGCGCAGGGGCAGGATCGGCAGGATGTCGGGAACCTTGGGCGAGCCCTCTTCCTCTTCGTCGGCGGCGATGATCGGGGCCGATGGGACGGTCGGAGCGATCGGCGCGGACGGTCTCTCCGTCGGATCGACCGGCGACGGGCTAGTGGCCACGTGTCTCGTCGCGGCGGCGTGGCACGAAGATCTCGATCATGCCGTCGGCGTACTCGATCTGCAGGTCCTCCAACTCGACCGCCCAGGGCAGCGCGATCTCGCTGCGGAAGTGCCCGGAGGCGATCTCGACCTGGTGGCAGGCCAGGATGCTGCGCGGCGGACGCTCGCGCCGCTGACCCTCGACGATCACGCGCTGGTCGAGGAGGCGGACCCGATAGTCCCCCTCCCGCAGCCCAGCTACGTCCATTCGGACGACGACGCCGTCCTCGACTTCGTACAGGTTGGATGAAGGCTGCCATCGGTACGGCACGCTCGCGCGCGCCCCGCCCTGGGCGTAGCCGCGCCAATACCGCTGGCTGGGCGCGTGCGACAGGAAGAATTCCGCGAGCGGGTTCGTCATAGGGTCCCTCTCAAGCCCGGTGAAGACCGGGGACATACCAAGGCACGGGCGCCGCGGCACCGCCGCTCAGTGTACCAGGCGAATCGTGCGACGGCCACTGGCCATCGCACGCGCCAGAACGCGGCCGTCAAACCCATCGTCATCCGCCGTTCGGCCCCCTCA
>JBDTSC010000309.1:0-4759 GCA_039931375.1 Ardenticatenales bacterium | reverse complement strand
ACGGGCGTCGTGACGGTGAGCGGCGCGGTGGATGTGACCGCTACGGTCGGCGATACTCCGGCTGAGGCGGTGGCTGTGGCGGTCACGGGGGCCGCGGGCGACGCGACGGCGAGGGTTGCGGTGGACGACACGGTTGCCGATGTCGTCATCGTCGCCGTCGTCGCCAATGTGGCCGTCGTCGACACTGTGGCCGTTGTGGACACTGTGGCCGTCGTCGACACTGTGGCCGTCGTCGACACTGCGGCCGTCGTCGACAACGTGGTGGTGACGCCTTGGGCATGCGCAACGCCGACGCCCGGCAGGCGGCCGCTCTTTCCATCGCCCTCCGTGGCGTCCTCGTCGCCCGGCGCGTGGCCGCGGGCATACGGGTCGAGGATCAGGCGCCAGCCCGTGCCGCGGAAGCTGAAGTTGAGTTCCGCGCTCGTGCTGCCGAGGCGCGTCGCGAGGCCGAGGTCCGTGTCCGACGGGCTGCGCCACGGGCCGGAAAAGAGGAGCGCCGGGTCCACCACAGCGTGTCGGCCGCGCATCAGGCGCGGCGGGCGGCGGCCGAGCTCCTTCATGGCGACGTAGGCAGGGGTCTCGGTCCACTCGGGTTCGAGGAGGCGGAACCAGCCCTCGGGCCGATCGTGCCACTCGCGGTCGGGCCGCCGGAGGAACCAGATGCACGCCACGCCGATGAACGGCCACTCGTCCTGCAGCCGCTCGTACGCGTCGCGGGTGTACTCCGCCCGCACCGCCTCGGTGACGCGGCCGTACTTCGCGTCGAAGGGCGCGCCGTCGGCCGTTGTTTCCGGCGGGCTGTCCCAACCGAACTCGGTCAGCCAGATCGGCGTCGCCTCGTCGCCGTGCCGCACCATGATGTCGCGCAGCAAGAGCACGCGCCCGAAGTTCGTGCGATCGGGGCTCACCCGGCGGTCGGTCGGGCCGGTCCAGAGACCGAAGCCCTGGGCCCCCAGGATGTCGAAGCCCTCCTCGAAGTACCCGTCCGGATAGAGGTCCTTGTCGACGTTCTCAAGCTCGTACAGCGCCTTCAGGTACGTGAGGTCGCTCATGTTGTGCTCGCTCTGCTCCGTCGTGGGCGAGAGCGCCGCGCTGACGATCACGACGTCGCTGCACACCGAGCGGGCCGCGGCGGCGGCGACGTTGAGCAGGTGGGCGTAGCCCGCGGGATCGGGCTTGCGCTCGCCCCACTCGGGGTAGATGTTCGGCTCGTTCCACATCTGGTAGTAGCGAACCCGACCGCAGTACCGCGCCGCGACCGCCTTCACGAAATTCGCGTAGTCGGCGACGTCCGTCGGCGGCCCCATCTTGGCCTCGCCTTCAGCGGCGACGTCCGCGTACGCCCAATCCGGCGGGTTGTCCAGGCGCACCAGCAGCTGGACGCCGTAGTCTTTCGCGAAGTCGACGATCCGGTCGTACTTGTCCCAGGCCGACCGCGGCGGATCGTTGCGCCTGTCCTCGAAATCGCCGCGACCGTGGATCTCGATGTCCTCCCACGGGAACTGCTGCCGCGCCCAGCCGATGCCCGCCGCGCGCATCCGCTCGAAGGAGCGCTTGACCACCTCGGGGTCCGGCTCGAGTTGGAGGAACGTGTTCGCCCCAAACGGGCTCACCGCCAGGTGGTCGATCGGCGCGTCCGGTGCCAGCTCCAGCGTTGGTGCGGTGAGCTGCAGGATCGCCAGCGCCCCGACGCCCTTGATGCCCTCGACCAGGGACTCCTCGCCGGTCACGGACTTGAACCACGCCCGCGACTCCGGCCGGAGCACCAAACGCACCACGCGCCCGCCGACGATGACCAAGGCGATCGCGACGGCTGCCCGGATCACCTTCGGCCGCCGCACGAGGCGCAGCGCACGTCGAAACGCATCGGGCGCCTCGTCGACCAACGAGTCGACGTGGGCGCGGTAGGCGGTGAGCCAGCGCTCGAGACGCTCCGCCCACGTGCGGGCGTCGGCGGGCCGCGGGCGGCGGGGATCGTGAGCCACGGCGGTTACTCCACGGGGGCGCGCGGCGGCACGGCCGCGGTCACGGTACGCTTCGGAACGCGAGCGCCACGGGCACCGCCGCGGAGGCGGCCAGCAGCAGGGCGATCTGTCGCGTGTCCGAGCGTCGCGACAAGACCAGACCGGCCAGGCCCGCCGCCAGGACCGCGACGTTGGCGCCGATGAACCACGCCGGACGCGTACCGACGAGGTTGAGTTGCGCGAACAGCAGGTAAACGGCGAGCACCGCGGCGCCTATGCCGATCCGCCCGAGCCACGTCCGCCCGCCGGCCGACGCGGCCATCAGGCCGGCGATCACGGCTTCGTACATGTACCAGCCGCAGAAGAGCATCATCCCGTTCAAGTCGTTCGACCTCCGCTCGCGAGCACAAGGCCGGCGGAGGATAGTCGAAGCCGGCCGACCGGCACAAGTCACCGCACCCCCAGAACTGGCGGCGCAAACGGCGGCGTGCTAGACTTTTCTTTCGGCAACCAGCCAGGGAAGGGGGTGATTGCATATGTCTGTTGATTCGCGACCCGGCGAGAGCTTCGAGGGCCTCTTGAAGCGCTTCCGCAAGGAGGTCGCCAAGTCTCGCATCCTCAGCACCTACCGCCGCAAGCGGTGGTTCACCCCGCCCAGCGAGGAGCGCCGTTTGGCCAAGAAGAAGGCCGAACGCCGTGCCCGTCGCCGCGCGCTGCGGGCGAACCGCACGACGCGCTAGCGTTGCGTGCCGCGCATGCGCGGATGGTGATGATGGATGGAACATGGGCCGGTGCGCAATGCACCGGCCCATGGTTTTTTGGTGTTGGGTCGGGGGCCCGGGCCCGGTGGTCGAGGTGGGTTAGCCAGTGCCTCCGGGCCGGGGTAGGGGCGAAGCAAATTGCTTCGCCCTTACGACCAATTCGCGCTGCCGAGCGGCCGCACGGCACCCGCCCCGGTCAATCCCGTCCCGTCACCAGGTCCACGTGGTCGTTCTCGAGCCACGGATCGTCGCCGATCACCTCGAAGAGCCAAGACCGACGGGGTCCGCCGTTCGGCTCGCAGCAGGGCCCGAGATCGCGCAGGCGGTCCGTGCGCGCGTTCCAGCCCAGCAGGCGGCCGAGCGGGCGGCCGATGTCGCCGGCATGCTCGTAGAACGGGTAGAAGCGGCCCGTGACGTCCTTGTCGCTCTTGAACAGGGCGTAGCTCAGCCCGAACAGGCAGCTGTTGTCGCCATGGTTGTCCACCGGGTCGATGCGGACCGCGTCGATCGTGCCGCTCCAGCCCTTGATCGCCGGCATCTCCACGACGTGCGTCACGTACCGGCCCGGCGACGGGTGCGCCTCGAGGGTCACCTTGCGCCGCTCGTTGAACGAGCCATGCTCGGGCCGCTTGAAGTAGATCGCGATGCGGCGGTCGCTGCAGTCGTGGCCCAGGCTGAGTTGGATGCGATCGAACACCGGCGCCGGCGGACCGCTCGGCGCACCGGCGCCGCTGCCGCTGCCGCTCGCGCTCTGGTTGCAGCGCCCGACGCCGTCGCATCCGCCGATCGGATCGCCGTACCCACGGCCGAAGTCACCGAGCTGCGCGTTCTGGAGCGCGCTGATCATCGTCGCGCGCGATGTCGTCCGCAACGCGTTGCCGCGGTTTGGCACGGGGAACACGAGCGGGTTCAAGTAGGACACGGTGTCGCCGCTGAACCCGACGATGACGATGAAGTGGTCGTGGAACGTGCCGCTTTGGTCGCGATGAAACTCGGGATTGTCGAGGCCCGGGAAGCTGTGCGGCGATGTGCTGACCAGCGCGATCACGGGCAGGCAACGCTCCGTCATCGCTTGGATCGCGCCGATGTCCTTCGCGTGGTCTCGGGCGCACAGCCCAAACGCCGCCGCCCCCTTGTCGATCTCGGGCCAATCCGTCGGCGGGTTGCACGGACCGTCCTGCTGACCGGTCATCGCCTGCCGGAGCTGGGCGACGAAGTCGCGGTCCGCCAGTGCGGGCGGCCGACGGCCGTTGGCTTCGACGAGCATCGCCATCGCGGCCGGGCCGCAGTTGTTGTGGCCGTTAAAGTTGGTCCGTTGGCAGCTGGTCGGACAGGCCAGGCCGTTGCACGAGCAGGTGCACCGGCTCTGGTTGAAGATCTGCGGAATGTATGGAACGGGCAACGGCACCGGTGCCGCCTGCCCGGCCGGAGCCGCCGCGACGCCCGCCGCGAGGCCCGCGGCGATGCCGAGGTCGGCGATGAGCGACAGCGCGAGGCCGATCCAGGCACTGCGTCGAAGAGCGCACATGTGGGTCTCCCAGTCGTTGATGGATGCGTACCGTCGATGCCGCTGGGCGCGGAAGGTCTGTGCGTCGGCGTGGGGGCGCCGCAGCGATCGAGAGGAGGATGGGATGGGGTCCGGCGGTCCCAGGCGAGAGGATCACATGCCGGGATCACGCCGGATCGGCGTTACGGCAGCACGGTGGTCGCGATAAGCTGCTTCACGTAACGCGTGATGCCGCCCTCGGCGACGGCCTCGCTCTTCACGTACGCCAGGCGCAGACCGACCGGCGTGATGCGCCCGATCACGTTGCCGAGCACGGTCTCGCCGGCGCCGGAGACCTGGCGCACGCCGCCGCCGGCCACGTTGACCTCGTAGACCGTCTGGCCGAGGCTGACGAACGGCCGATCGGCCACGACGAGCAGCTCGCTCGGGTAGTCCGTGCGGCCGGACGCCTGCGACACGTCGGCGACGCGCGAGAGCGAGCCGGCCGCCACGTCGTAGACGTCCAGCACCGTCTGGAACGCGGCGCC
>JBDTSC010000308.1:0-4763 GCA_039931375.1 Ardenticatenales bacterium | reverse complement strand
CACGCGCTCTCGGTCCAAGGCGATCGCCTCTACGCGGGCATCGGTGACCAATTGCGCACCTACGACATCACCGACCCGGCCAATCCGACCGCCATCGGCCCTGACGTGCCGCTGGGCCACGCGCTGGAGGCGCTGTTCTTCGACCCGCGGCGTGCGCTGGCCTATGCCGCGCTCGGTGGCAAGGGCATCGCCGTCCTCGACCTTGCCGACCCCGACCGGCCGCGCATCGCCGGCGCGCGCGACACGGCGGGCGACACGCGCTGGCTGGCGGTCGACGTCGAGGCCGTGGACCGGACGCGGCTGTGGCTGGCGGACCGCAAGGGCGGGCTGGTGGGGCTCGATGTGACCGATCCGGCCGCGATCACGCCGCTCGGCGTGTGGCCGGCGCAGGATCAGGTGCGCGATGTCGTCCTCGACGGCGCCTTGGCCTATGCGTTGGACCGGCGCCACGGCCTGCACATCGTCGACATCTCGGACGTGATGCAACCCCGTGAGGTCGGTTACTACGACCGCGACGGCGATTGCGACCGGCTGTTCAAGGACGGTGACATCGTGTGGGTCAAGGTGTCCGGCGGTTGGTGGAAGGTCGATGTCAGCGACCCGGCGCAGCCAACGCTGATGACCGACACGACGGCGATCGCCGATACGCGCCCGCCGCCGTCCGTCCTCACCGCGCTCGCCCGCGAAGCGCGCCGCGGCGATGTAGTCTTCGATCGCCGCCGTTTCGGCGATGACAGCCTCGCCACCCGCGTCGACGGTCCGTTGCTGGCGACGGGACCTCGCTGGCTCGTGATGGGCGATGTCCGCATCGACGTCACCGACCCGCGTCGCCCGACGCTCGGCCCACCGATCGCGTGGCCCACGGCCATCCCCGCGTGGGGCGACATCGGCCTCGCGGTGACGGAAGGCCCAACAGGCTACTATGCGGCCGGCCCGCTGGTCGACATCGTCGACATCGGCCAGCTGCCCGTGGTGACCGCCCTCGGGCGCATGGACTGGAGCAGCGGTCCGTCGCATGTGGCGCTCGATTGGGCGATCGAGGCGATGGCGGTAGGCGGCGGGAAAATCGTTGTCGCCGGTGAATCGTTCGGTGGCTGGCCGATCATGGCCGTGGGCGACGTGGCCGAAGCGACGCAGCCCGTGGCCCGCGGGATCAACCAGGAGCGGTTGCCCGCCAACATCGTAGCGCTGGCCGTCGCCGCCGACGGTCAAACGGCGTTCGGCATCGATGCCGGCCGAAGCGGTGATGTCATCGAGAGCGACGTCGGTGGTCTCACCGCCTTCGACATCCGCGACCCCGACCGCCCGCGCGTCGCCGGCTACGTCGCGTTTGGTGGCGAGGGCCGCGCGATCGTCCTGCGCGGCACGACGGCTTTCGTGGCCGCCAACAAGGCGGGCGCGCTCATCGTCGACGTGGCCGACAGCGCTGCGCCGCGCGTCGTCGGACCTGTCGGCGGCGCCGACGCTGGCAATCCGGATCGCGCGGGTGGCTCAGCACAAGCGCTCGCCTTGGACGGGTCGCTGCTGGCGGTGGCGTTCAGCGGCCGGCTCGAGCTGTACAGCATCGCCGATCCGCGGCGACCTCGGTTCATCGCCGCTGGCGGGGTGCCGGGTGGAGCGTCAGCCGTCGCGATCACCCCTGGGTGGGTCTGGGTCATGACGGGCGAGTCCGGGCTGCTCGGCTATGCGCTGCCCGGCTATGATCCATAACCAGAGCCGATCTCACCGCGGAGAATCCTCCATGTCCCCATCCGTCCACGGCCTCCACCACATCACCTGCATCGCCGGCGACCCGCAAGCCAACGTCGACTTCTACGTCGGAGTCCTGGGCCTGCGCCTCGTGAAGCGCTCCGTCAACCAGGACGCGCCCGACACGTACCACCTCTTCTACGCCGACGCCGCCGGCTCGCCCGGCACCGACCTCACGTTCTTCCCGTGGCCCCGCATGGAGCCCGCCCGCCGCGGCATCGGGCTGGCGGTCGATGTGGCGTTCGCCGTCCCGTCGTCCAGCCTGCCGTACTGGCGCGCCCGCCTCGCGTCCGCCCGCGTCCCCGTCGACGCCGAGGCGCCGGCCACCCGCTTCGGCGAGCCGACGCTGTGCTTCCACGATCCCGACGGCCTCCCGCTCGCGCTCGTCGGCATCGACGCGGCGCGGCCGTATTCGCCGTGGGACAAGAGCGCCGTGCCCGCCGAGCACCAGATCCGCGGCCTGCACGCCGTGCGCCTGCTGGAGCGCGACATGGGCCCGACGGTGGCCACGCTCACCACACTGCTGGGCATGCAGCCCGTCGGCATCGAGGACGGCTGGCACCGCTTCGCGGCCGGCGAGGGCGGGTCGGGCACGCTCGTCGACGTGAAGGAGCTGCCCACCGAGCGCCGCGGCACGTGGGGCACCGGCGGCATCCACCACGTGGCGTGGCGCGTGGCCGACATGGACCAGGGGCTCGCGCTGCGGCAGATCCTCGATGAGGCGGGGCTGCGGCCGACGCCCGTCATCGACCGCTTCTGGTTCGAGAGCATCTACTTCAAGGAGCCGGGCGGCACGCTCTTCGAGCTGGCCACCGACGGGCCCGGCTTTGGGCGCGACGAGGACACGGCGCACCTAGGCGAGCGGTTGATCCTGCCGCCGTGGCTCGAGGGGCAGCGGGCGACGATCGAGGCGGGGTTGCCGGCGCTGGTGGTGCCGGCGGCGCGGGATTGAGCGTGGGCGGCACGCCGTCGGCGCTCGCAGCGTTGACGCTTGCGGTGCTCGCCGTCGCCTGCGCCCCGCCGTTTGCGGCACGGACGGAAGGCTCCGCGCAACAGTCGCCCGCGTCCGAGCCAACGCTGGCCCTCGTCGATCAGGTCGGCGGCATGACGCTGGCGATGGCCTCGCGCGGCACGATCGTCTTCGCCGGCGTCGGCCCGCGCGTGATCGCCTGGGACACCGCGCGGACCGAGGCGGACGGCGCGGCGTTGTTCGGCCGCAGCGACGTGCTGCCGCGCCTCGTCCACGACCTCGCGCTCGACGGCGATCGGCTGTACGCGGCCGTCGGCGGGCTCGGCGTCATCGTCCTCGACGTTCGCGACTACCTGCACATGAAGGTTGTCGATCAGCACGACACGCACGGCGACGCGCGGGGCGTGGCGATCGACGGCGGGCGGCTGTACGTCGCGGATCGGCGGGACGGCATGCTCATCCTGGACGCATCTCAGCCCGGCCTGCCGCAGCTCGGCAGCTGGGCCGCGACCAAGCGGGTGCACGATGTCGTGCCGTCCGGCGATCACACCTTCGTCGCCGTCGACGAGATCGGCATCGTCGCGCTCGCCGTCGCCGACCCGGCGTCCATCACCGCGATCGGCACGCACGACGGCAACGCGTATCGCCTGCTGGCCGTCGGGGACACGCTGTGGGCCGCGGCGGACAACGGCGGCGTGGAGGTGCTGGACGTGCGCGATCCGGGGGCGATGACGGTAGTAGGCAAGCCGTTCCTGGCACACCACGGCGGCGGCGACTTCGTCGCCGGCATGGCCGCCGACGGCGACCGCGTCGTGGTGTCGGGCGCTGAGCGGTCCGTGTGGGACGTCGTCGATCCCTTCGCCCCACGCCGGCTAAGCGTGGACGGCGGCGACGCCCGCGACCGGTACTGCGACGGCTGCGGCGATGGCCTGGCGATCGTCGGCGATCTGGCCGTGATCGGCACGGCGGAGGAGGGCGGCCTCGAGACGTGGTCGTTGGCGGACATGGCGCACCCCGCGCGCGTCCGAAGCGAGATCGGCATCGGCGATCAGCCTTGGCCGCTCTTGTTCCAAGGGCCAAGCGGCGCGCTGTTCACCTTGGAGCATAGGGTGGATCTCGACGCCGATGGCGGCATCTTCGACCACGATCGCGCATCGATGATGAACGTTCAGCCGAGCCCGTTCGACGACCACGACGAAGAGACGTGGCGCGCCGACATCCTCGTCGAGGGTTCGCTCGAATACAGCGCCGGCGCCAGCCCAGACGGCCAGCTGGTCATCGACGACATCGCCGCCGAGGCCGCGCCGCGCCGAGTGGGCGCCGCGAACGACGGGCTGTCGAGCACGGCTGGCAGCCCGGATCACCACGGCCAATGGAACGGTATGCGGTTGGCCAAGGCGGGTGACCGACTCGTGATGTCCGGCGGCCTCCACGTATGGGGCTGCCCCACGTTCGCCGTTCTCGACGTCGCCGATCCCACGCGACCGCAATTCCTCTCCGTACCCAGCTCGATGACCGGCGATCCAGCGACGGAGGCTGTGGCGTCACCCCACGCGAATTACCGCGGCCTCGCCATAACGGCGGACGGCATGATCGCCGTCGGCGTCGACAACGGGTGGCACTGCGATAGCGGGAGCGAAGGCATGGGTGGAATCGAAGCGATCGACCTCGCGGACCCAACGAAACCGCGCGTGAGCGACCACATCGAAACCGACTTCGAACAGCTCGACGTCGCCATCCATGATCGCTACGCCTTCGTCGCCGCCGGCGAAGGCGGCCTGCGCGTGTACGACATCGCGGACGTCGATGCCGTGCGCGAGGTGGGCGTGTGGGACGACGGCGACGAGACGGCGCGCAACGTCGTGCTCGACTGGCCGCGCGTGGTCGTCGGGATCGGCAAGCGGATCGTCGTGCTCGACGTCCATCAGCCGGAGGAGCCGCGGGTGGTCGCGACGGCCGCCGCGCCCGGCGAGGTACGGGCGCTTCGGCTTGGCCAGGGGCGGGTGTGGGCGATGACGCTGGATGCGGGGTTGGTCGGGTATGC
>JBDTSC010000307.1:0-4799 GCA_039931375.1 Ardenticatenales bacterium | reverse complement strand
GGGTGTTTCACGGGGGGTAGGCAGGGTTGGGGTGAGGGAGGGGGCGCAGAGGAGAGCCGGCAGCGGATGGCGGTTGACCCAATCGTCCGCGTCGAGACATCGGCGCAGAACCCAGAATCGAGCCCACCGATCGCCAAACCGTTCACGGCCGGGCGATCCAGCGGCCACTACCCCGGCAGCGCCGCCCCCCGCGCCAACCCCCGCGCCCGCGCCTTGGCCGCCTCGACCTCGCGATCGCGCGGCGCCGCGTTCGTGACCAGGGCGTCCAGGAGCGTGCGGGCCGCGGCGGTGACGTCGACGACGGCCTGCTCGAAGGCGGCGGCGTTGGCGCGGGACGGCGTGTGGCTGCCGCTGAGCTTGCGGACGAACTGGCGGGCGGCGGCGGCGACCTCGTCGTCCGTGACGGGCGGGGCGAGGTTGTGGAGGGTCTTGATCGAGCGGCACATGGCGGTCGGCCTTATGGGATGGGTCGGAACGGCGAACGGAGACGAATGATAGGTCGTCGTCGATCCCGATGCAGCGCCGCCGAACGATCCGCGCCGCCGGCGCTCAGGCCCGCATGCCGCCCAACCGAACCCGCCACCGCGCGCGCAATTGCGTCCACTCCGCGACGGCCAGCGCCCGACCGACGGGACGCGGGTCCTGCTCCACGTGGTGCTCCGCGAAGTCGCCGGGCAGCGCGTCCAGGTCGAACAGCGCGACCTCGCGCCGCGCCCGATCGCCCATCCGCACCGCCATCACGGCCGCGCCGATGCCGGCGCTGACGTAGACGGCGCCCGGATAGCGGCGGCCCATGCGGTCGCCGTACAAGCCGTGGATGTAGCGGTGGCCGCCGAAGCCGGCCAGGAACAGCTCGTTCATGCGCCCGACGGCCACCTGCCCGGAGTGCGTGTGGCCGGACAGGACGAGGCTCACGCCGTGCTCCCAGAGGGCGTCCGCTTCGTGCGGCACGTGGCTGAGCCCGATCGTCGGCAGCCCGTCGCGCATCGTCGCGACGGCGGCGGCCACGTCCGCGTGGCCGGTGCGCCCATCGTCCAAGCCCACGATCTGCAGGGGCTGGCCGCCGATGTCGACGACGCGCGTCTCGTTGACGAGGACATCGACGCCCACGCTTTCGAGCGTGCGTTGGACGTCGTTCGCGCTGCACCAGTGGTCGTGGTTGCCGAGGACGGCGACCATCGGGGCTTCCACGCGGCGCAGCGCGTCCTGGAGTTCTTCCAGGTAGTCCAGGGTGTGGCAGACGTAATCGCCGGTCAGCAGGACGATGTCGGGCTGGGCGGCGTTCACCGCCGCGACGGCGGCCAGCTGCGCCGCGTGCGGCGTGACGGCGCCGACGTGCATGTCGGTCAGCTGCGCAACGCGTATTGGGCGCTCGAGCGTCTCGGCCAGCGCGCGCGTGCCGGCGAAGCGGCGGACGGCCAGGCGGCGGTCGATGGCGCGGCGGCGGAGCGAGGGGGAGGGCGGGTCGGGAAGCGGTTCAGGGGACATTTCGATCGATTATAGCGCTTCACCATGAGCGTTCGATGATCGTTCGGCGCCGCCGGCGTCAACCGAGATCCACCGCCGCCTCGCGCCCCTCGAACGGACGCAACGCGCGCGCCAGCGCCACGACCAGCGGCGCGTAGACCACGAGCATCAGCAGCCACCCCGCGGCCGCCCGCCACGGCTGCAGGTCCTCCACCAGCTGGCGGAGCACGAGCAGCGTCGGCACGGCGGCCAGCGCCGCCACGGCGACACGGGCGCTACGGTGCAAGCCGGTGCGCCCGAGCGCGACCGCCGCGAGCAGCAGGGACGGAAGCATCTGCCCGCCGGCAGCCAGTCCCATCGGCAGCGTCGTGGCGATGGCGACGACGCGCGCCGCGATCCGCCCGCGCCGGCGCCAGCCGGAGCGACGGGCCATCGCGGCGACGGTCTGGCCGAGCCCGAACACCGCGAAGATGACGATGATCCCAAGGGTCCCGTTCCACGTGAACTCGTGCTCGGCCGAGATGACGCGCATCCACGCCCGAGCGATGACGCCCCAGAGCGCTCCGAGCGCTCCGCCGGCCAGCAGGGCGACGCGAGCATCCGCCGGGAGGTCGAGGCGCGGAGCAACGCGAGCGAGTGGGCCGCGGGGCGGGGGCGGGTGGTCCAAGGTTCGCGGACGGTAGCCTGCTCGAAGCGGATTGTCAACGCACTTGGAAAGCCCCTCACACAAACATCCACAACGGCGACAACAACGCCTCCGCCCCCCGCGCCGCCATCGACCGCCCCCGCCACTCCAAGAGCGTCAGCTCCCGCGCGTTCGCCAGGTCGAGCGTGAAGAGGCGATCCATGTGGCTGCCGAGGTCGGCGTCGAAGACCTCGACGTTACACTCGTAGTTGCCGGCCAAACTGAGGCGGTCCATGTTCGCCGTGCCGACCATCGTCCAGAGGCCGTCGATCACGGCGGTCTTGGCGTGGATCATCGCGTCCTCGTAGAGGAAGAGGCGGATGCCGCTGCGGAGGCACTCGTCGTAGAGGTGGCGCGAGAGCCAGTCGGCCAGCAGGGCGTCGGACTGCCATGGGACCAGGATGCGCACATCGACGCCGCGGTTGGCCGCGCGCTTGAGGGCGGCCAGGACCGCCGGGTCGGGGATGAAGTAGGCCTGCGTCATCAGGATCTGCTTGTGGGCGTGCTCGATCGCCTCGATGTAGATCGCGCGGATCGGGAACAACAGCTTGCGCGGCTCGTTGCGATGGATGCGCACGAACGGCGACCATGGCCGTTGCGGCAAACTCGGGCGGGTCTCATCATCGTCCACGTAGCCGTCCCAGAAGTCGACGAACGCGAACGCCAGATCGAGCGACTCGGGGCCATCGATGCGGATGTGCGTGTCGCGCCACACGTCGCGATACTCGGTGCCGATGTTGTAGCCCCCGACGAAGCCGACCTTGCGATCCACCACCAGGATTTTGCGGTGGTCGCGCCCGTAGTCGCGCGGTTGGAACGCGTTCCACCACTGCCGCCAGGCGCGGTAGCGCAGGACGCGGATCGGCGCGGGCAGGTCGAAGAACGCCCCGGGCACGAAAACGTTGGCCAACGTGTCGTAGATGACCCACACCGCGACGCCGGCCTCGGCTCGTTCGATCAGGGCCGCGCGGAGGAGGTGGCCGACCTCATCGTCATGCCAGATGTAGGTTTCGAACAGGATCTCGTCCTGGGCCGAACGGATCGCCGAGAGCATCGCCTCGAACAGCGAGACCCCGTCCGCGAACACCGTGATCGCGTTGTTCTGCACCGCGATCGGCTCGGTCGCCCACCCGCTCAACGGGCGGTTCGGCTGCCGCTGGCGGCGCTTCCTGGCCGACAGGGCCAACAAGCCGAAGACGAGCCCTTGAAGCAGCAGGCCAGCCAGCAACACGTTGGAGATGATCGTCCACATCGTCCACATTCCCTTCCGGCCTGGGCGTTCACCGCCGCATGATAGCCGCTACACTTATCGCCCACCACAGCATCCCAGCATCCCAGCACCACGTTCAGCACCGCCCGCGGCCCGCGCAACCGTTCGCTCAGCCATGGAGCCGTCCGATGCCCGTCCCCGCCCACACGCCGGCCTTCCCCGATATCGACGAGGCCCGCCGCCGCCTGCGCGGGGCCGAGTACGTCGCCACGCTCGAGATCGCCACGGTCGTCTTTCTGGCCGAGGCGCTCGGCAAGCCGGTGCTGGCCGAAGGCCCGGCGGGCGTCGGCAAGACCGAGCTGGCCAAGGCGTGGGCCAAGGCCACCGGCCGGCCGCTGATCCGGCTGCAGTGCTACGAGGGGCTCGACGAGAGCAAGGCGCTGTATGAGTGGGAATACGCCAAGCAGATGCTCTACACGCAGCTGCTGCGGGACGGCCTGCGCGACGTCGTCGCCAACGCGACCAGCCTGCGCGAGGCGGCGGCGCTGCTGGCGGCCGAGGACGACGCGTTCTTCTCCGAGCAGTTCCTGCTGCCCCGGCCGCTCCTCCAGGCCCTCGTCGCCGACGCGCCCGTCGTCCTGCTCATCGACGAGATCGATCGCTCGGATGTGGAGTTCGAGGCGTTTCTGCTGGAGATCCTGTCCGACTTCCAGGCCAGCATCCCCGAGCTCGGGACGATCCGCGCCAAACACCAGCCGATGGTCCTCCTCACGAGCAACAACACCCGCGAGCTGTCCGAAGCGCTGAAGCGCCGCTGCCTCTATCTGTTTGTCGACTACCCGAGCCAGGACGGCGAGCTCGAGGTCGTCCGCATGCGCGTGCCGGGGCTGGACCACGACCTCGCGCGCCAAGCCGTCTCGTTCGTGCAGGGCCTGCGCGACGCCGATCTGCGCAAGGTGCCCAGCATCGCCGAGACGCTGGACTGGGCGCGCGCATTGTTGGCCCTCAACGCGGAGCGGATCGACCGCAACACCCTCGATCAGACGCTGAACGTCCTGCTGAAGTACGAGGCCGATCTGGCGGTCGCCCGCCGTCTCATGGGTCCGCTGACCCGCGGCCTCGGCCCCCGCGGCGACGACGACGCCGCCGGGCGCGGCCCGACCTCGTCGCCCCGCCGCTCGGGCGATGGTGGCGGTTCCGGTGGTTCTGGTGGTTCCGGTGGTTCCGGCATCTCCGGCGGCGGCTCCGGCGGCGGCTCCGGCGGCAGCCGTCCCGCGAACGGCGGCGGCCGCTCGTCGAACAGCGGCCGCAAGGGCAAGCGCGACGACCGCGGCGGACGCGGCGCGGGTGGGGACGACGACATCGACTGGCGCTCGGGCGTCGACGGCGGCTGGGGCGGCCGGCCGGGGCGCAACTAGGGCGCGCGGACGATGCGGA
>JBDTSC010000306.1:0-4808 GCA_039931375.1 Ardenticatenales bacterium | reverse complement strand
GGGTTGCACGGGAATTGCGCAGGCCGCCACCCCTTCGCCTGCATATCGCCGATGCGGGGGGTCCAGGGGGGCGCTGCGCCCCCTGGTCGGGGGTGCAGGGGGGCCGAGGCCCCCCTGCTTAACGCACGAACTCATGCGCCCCGCCACCCCCGCCGAGGACCTGCGGCTCTGCACGCCTTCCCCTCCCCTCCACACCCCGCGCCCCACGATCCCCCCCCCCGATCCCACGCCCTTGCACCCAATTCGTCGCCGATTCCGTCGCCGGGAGTACACCGGATCTCCGCTTGGTGCGATCGCCCTGCAATCAGTGATCGCATGAGGCCCGGATGAGCGTTTGGGCCAAAGCCGGTCGTGAACGCCGTTCCGCCGGCGATCTCAACGCATTTCCAATGTTCCGGTTCCATACTGGCCTTCGCAACCCGTTTGCAGATCGACCTGATCTCCTGATCGCCCGATCGCCCCCATCACGCAGATCACGCCGATCCCGCCGATCACCCCGGAGCGAGCCGCGGTCGCCCCCGGACCGTGAGGAGGTTCGAAATGTCCAACCATCCAGCCGAGCCCAATCAAAGCGTCAACCGAAGCGTCAACCGAAGCGTCGTTCGAACGGCGCGAAGGTACTTCGTGTCGGCCTTCGTAACCCTCACCTTCTCGGCCTATGTCGTTCACGTGCGCTTGGCCAACCCCGAAGCGGTCGCCAGCGTCAACTGGCCGGCTCAGGATGCCGTGCGTCCGACGATTGCCGAGGCGCCGCGGCAGCCGAGCATTGGGGCGCCCCCGACCCGACTCGAGCCGACGCAAGAGCCGACGCCGGAGTCGACGACTGAGCCGTCGCCCGAGCCGTCGTTGGCGCCTCCGCTCGGGCAGTATCGCGACGGCAGCTACAGCGGCCAGATCGTCGATGCCTATTATGGCAACGTGCAGGTCGACGCCGTCGTCCAGCAGGGACGGATCGCGAACGTGCAGATCCCGGAGTTCCCGAGCGATCGGCGCACATCGGTCCGCATCAATCGTCGCGCCCTGCCGTACCTGACCAGCGAGGTGCTGCAAGCCCAAAGCGCCAACGTCGACATCGTCTCGGGCGCCACGCTCACCAGCGAGGCCTTCATCGAGTCCCTGCAGTCGGCGCTCCGGACGGCCAGGGACTGACCGATGCACGAGACCCGGATCCTCATGGGCATGCCCATCACCGTCGAGATCGTCGATGCCGCGGCGCCGGCCGACATCGTCGACCGGGTGTTCGAGTACTTCGAGTACGTCGACGCGAAGTTCAGCCCCTTCAAGGACGACAGCGAGCTCACGCGCATCAACGACCATCGCACCACGATCGACGCCAGCAGCGAGGACATGCGCACGATCTTCGCCCTGGCCGAACAGACCAAGCGCCAGACCAGCGGCTACTTCGACATCGCCCGGAACGGCACGTACGACCCATCCGGCATCGTCAAGGGCTGGGCGATTCACAATGCCGCCGACATCGTCCGCCGGAGCGAGTGCGCGAACTACTACATCGACGCCGGCGGCGATGTCCAGGCGGCCGGCAAGAACCGAGACGGTCAGAGTTGGCGGGTGGGCATACGCAACCCGTTCAACCTCCACGAGATCGTCAAGGTCCTCTCGATCACCGACCGCGGCGTGGCCACATCCGGCACGACGATCCGTGGCCAGCACATCTACAACCCGCACGACATCGACCGGCCGCTCGACGAAATCGTCAGCCTCACCGTCATCGGGCCCAACGTCTACGAGGCGGATCGCTTCGCGACGGCCGCGTTCGCGATGGGGCGCGCGGGGATCCTGTTCATCGAGGGCCTGTCCGGCTTCGAAGGCTACATGATCGACGCGGACCGCCATGCCACCTTCACCAGCGGCTTCGGGAGGTATGTGAGCGATGGTTAGGTCGGTCGATCGCCTGCTCAACCGGATCACGATGTATCGCTTGGCGCTGTACTACCTGATCGCGCTCCTGGCGATCGCGCTCGTCCTCTCGTTCACCGGCGCCCTGCCGTACGATCCGTTCGGTCTTCTCTTGTCGATCGGCGTTCTGGTCGGCGCGTGCGCGCTCACGAGCTGGATCTTCTCGCGGGCGTTCGGCGTGCCGGCGAACGTGGAGTCGTCCTACATCACGGCCCTGATCCTCGCGCTGATCATCACGCCGCCGACGTCCACGAGCGATCTCTGGTTCCTGCTGTGGGCCGCCGTGTGGGCGATGGCCTCGAAATACATGCTGGCGATCCACCGCAAGCACGTCTTCAACCCGGCGACGTTCGCAGTGGCGCTGACCTACCTAACGATCGACCAGTCGGCCAGCTGGTGGGTGGGCGAGGGCCGGATGCTGCCGTTCGTGCTGATCGGCGGCGTGCTGATCGTGCGCAAGATCCGGCGGTTGGATCTCGTCGCCACCTTCCTCGTCGCGGCGCTCGCCACGGTCGTGGCCTTCAGCCTGTTGGGCGGCGAGAACCCGGCGGTGGCGTTGCAGCGCACGCTGCTCTCCTCGCCGCTCCTGTTCTTCGCGGTCGTCATCCTGACCGAGCCGATGACGACGCCGCCGCGCCGGAGCATGCGGCTGGTGTACGGGGGCCTGGTCGGCGTGCTGTTCACGCCGCAGATCCACTTCGGAACGCTGTTCGCCACGCCCGAGCTGGCGATGGTGGTGGGCAACGTGTTCGGGTATCTGGTCAGCCCGAAGGCGACGCTGCTGCTCAACCTCCGCAAGAAGGTGCACCTGGCGCCCAACATCTACGACTTCGTCTTCGTGCCGCCCCGCAAGCTGGCCTACGAACCGGGCCAGTACATGGAGTGGACGCTCGGCCACGACGCCCCCGACAGCCGCGGCAACCGCCGCTTCTTCACGCTCGCCTCGTCGCCGACGGAGGACACGCTCCGCCTCGGGGTGGCGTTCAACCCGACCTCGAGCACCTTCAAGCAAGCGCTGCTGTCGCTGGAGCCGCGGCACGGCATCGTGGCCGCGCAGCTGGCCGGCGACTTCGTGCTGCCGTCCGACCCCGACCAACCGTGCGTGTTCATCGCGGGCGGCATCGGCATCACGCCGTTTCGGAGCATGATCAAGTACCTGCTGGACACGGGCCAGCGGCGTCCGATCGTCCTGTTCTACGCCAACAAGACGGCCGACGACATCGTCTACCGGGACGTGTTCGACCGGGCGGCGCGCGAGGTCGGCATCCGGACGATCTACGCCCTGACCGACACGGCGCGGATTCCACCCGACTGGGACGGTTGGTCGGGGCGCATCACCGGGGAGCTGATCGCCCAGGCCGTGCCGGACTATCGGCGTTGCACGTTCTACCTGGCCGGTCCGCCGGCGATGGTGGACGGGTTCCGCGACGTGCTCAGCCGGATGGACGTGAAGCGCGGGCAGATCAAGACGGACGCGTTCGCCGGGTTGGGATAGCCGGCGGCTTCGGCGGCGTCAAGACGATGTTCGTCGGATGTTCTAGTCCCGCCATGTCTCGTGTACTGTTGCGTCCGGAACGGACGCCCCGCGGAGAGCGAAGCCTACCATCGCCGCATGCGAATACACCGACCAAGGTCTGACCGATGACCACGTTTCGCGCCAAAGCCCACCGCTCTTCCCGCGACACCGCCGCCGCACCTTCCCTCGACCCGTCGCCGGGAGGCCGTATTGAGGCGAACCGTCTCGACGACGGCGGCGTGCGGCGCCGCGAGCGCGCGATCTTCCTGTCCGACTTTCACCTCGGCACGATCGGCTGCAAGGCCGGGCCGCTGCTGGACTTTCTGCGCCGGCACGACGCCGAGACGCTGTATCTGGTCGGTGACATCTTCGACAACTGGCGGCCCGTCGGCGCCCACTGGAGCGAGGATCACGAGCGGGTGGTGAAGCTCCTGCTGGGCCGTGCCCGAGCCGGCCGGCGGATCATCTATGTCCCCGGCAATCACGACGAGTTCTTTCTCCACTTCCTGGGGCGCTACTTCGAGGAACTGGAAGTCCTTCCCGAGGCCTGGCATCGGACCGCCGGCGGCGAGCGGCTTCTGGTGACGCATGGCGCCAATTGCGATCTGTTCGCGCGCCGTCTGCCCTGGCTGGCCCATACCGGCGGCCGGATCGAGTCCGGGGTTCGGCGGCTCGGCAGGGGGATGGACGCGATGCAGGACAGCTTCGGCATGCCGCGCTGGAACGGGATTGAAACCTTGGTCGCCCGCGTCAACGGCGCCATCCGCGCGCACGACGGGTTCGAAGAGCGTCTGTGCGCCATGGCAATCGATCGATCGGCCGACGGCATCGTTTGCGGTCACTTCCACCAACCGGCGCTGTATCGCCGAGATGGCGTCCTGTACGCCAACTGTGGCGATTGGGTGGAGAGTTGCACGGCGCTGATCGAACACCTCGATGGACAGCTGGAGTTGGTCCACTGGATGGATCCGGCGGTCGCCGGCGAGCGCGCGGACGCCGGCGCGGCCAAACTGGGAATGGCGACCTGACATGACCTTGTGGCCGATCCTGCCCGCGGTCTCGCTCGCTGCGCTGCTCTGCGTCCAGGTGGTCAGCGTGGTCCTGTGCCTCCGCCGGCTGCGGCGGCCGACGGTTCTGGCTGACACGGCGGCGTTGCCGGCGATCTCGATCCTGCGCCCGGTCTGCGGGCTCGAAAACCACCTCGATGCGACGCTGCGATCGACGTTCCGGCTCGACACTGGTCGGGACGACACTGTGCGGGACGACACTGTGCGGGACGACACTGTGCGGAGCGACACTGTGCGGAGCGACACCGGCCCGTTCGAAATCCTGTTCTGCGTCGCCCGCGCGGATGATGCCGCGGCGCCGCTGGTCC
>JBDTSC010000305.1:0-4820 GCA_039931375.1 Ardenticatenales bacterium | reverse complement strand
ACGACGCCCGGCGCCGAGCGGTGCAGGAAGAAGCCGGTCATCGACAGCCCGAGGAAGGCCTTGGAAGCATCGTCTTCGCGGGCGCCGAGCGTCGCGGTGACGTCGCGCGGCGCTGCGTTCGGGCGGAGGATCGTCAACGTGATCGTATCGCCCGGCTTGTGGCCGGCGACGGCCTTGGCCAGCGCCTCCGGCCCGTCGAGGGCCGCACCATCCACCTTGCTGATCACATCGTGCGCCTCGATCCCGGCCTTGGCCGCGGCGCTGTCCGCCGTGACGTCGCCGACGACGATGCCGCTGGCGTCGTCGCCGAGCTGACCGAACCAGTCCGGCATCGCGTTGCCGTCGCCCATTCCGGGCATCCCAGGCATCCCGGGCATGGCGGGCATCGCCGGCATGGCCTCCATCATCATGTCCCCGAGCTCCATCGGACCGCCGTACGTGACGCCCAGGAACGCCTTGGCGGGATCGTCCGGGCTGGCGGCCAGGACCACGACCACGTCGCGCGTCGGCTCGCCGTCCCGTTCCACGGTCAGCGTCACGCTGTCGCCGGGCTTGTGGCCGACGATCGCGTCGGACAGCGTCACGATCTTGATCGTGGCCGTCGACTCGGCGCCGTCCGGCGCGTCGCCAGCCGCGTCGTCACCGGCTGCGTCGTCACCCGCTGCGTCGTCGCCAGCCGCGTCGTCACCGGCCGCGTCGTCACCGGCCGCGTCGTCACCGGCTGCGTCGTTCTCGGCCGCGTCGTTCGGCGCACCAGCGGCGCCGGAGTTCCCCGTCGAACCGTCCGACTGGGCCGAACCGCCCGTGGCCGGATCGTCTGCATTCCCGTCGCCCTTGCCCATGAAGAAGCGGAACAGGCGCCCCATGTGCGAGTCGCCGCCGCTCCGGGTGATGGCGGCGCCGGCGAGCTTCTCACCGTCGACGGCCACGATGCGGTCGCCCGCCTTGAGGCCCGCCTTGGCGGCCGGGCTGTCGGCCGTGACGTCGCCGATCACCGCCGGCCCGCCCATGAAGCGGCGGATCGCGATGTGCGGCATCATGCCGCCGCCGCAGCTGACGATGCCCAGCATCGCCATGCCTTGGCCGCTGAGCGTCACGTCGCGGGTTTGGACGGCATCCCCGTGCTGCACCTTGAGGTGGACGATGTCGCCCGCCTTCTTGTCGGCCATGGCCTTGTGGAGGTCCATGATCTGCTTGACGTCCGTGCCCTCGATGGCCAGGACGATGTCGCCGCGCACGATGCCGGCCTTGGCCGCCGGCCCATCCGCCACGACGCCCGTGACCAGGACGCCCGGGCCTTCGACGATCTTCCCGCCGGCCGCGTCCGGGCCGAGCGCGATGGCGTCGCCGGCGCTGAACACCATGTCCGGCCCCGTGGCCGGCACGGCCTGCTGCGCCACGGCGCTCGCCGCGGTCACCGAGTTGTGGTGCGCGTTCCAGGCGCGGCTGATGTGCGCGAGCGCGCCGGTGGCGTTCGGCGATTCGGCCACAGCGCTCACGACGGAGCGGAACGCCAGCCCGACGCCGATGGCCAGCGCGGCGGTGATCCCGAGGCCCAGGGTAAGCAATCGTTTGTTCATGTCGATCCTCCAGCAATAGATTCGGGCGCGCGAGGGCGCCCATCGATCCCGACGCCGGGGGCGGTGTCGCGGACAATCTTAGGCTCACGGGGTTGCGGCGTCATTGGGAGGACATTAGCGTTTCGCAACATCGTCTTGGCATCACCGCGGGGAATCCCACGGCGATCTGTTCGGGCCGTGTAGCTCGTCAGGGCCGAGCTGGGGCTCGGCGGTCCCAGGCGAACGGATGCCGCGGTGGCTCCCCGCCGGATCGACAGTCGGGGCGGCTCACACGTGGCGCCAGCCGAGGTCCGACAGGTCCGTCGCGGTTCCGTCGACGCCGAGGCACCACCGGCCAGCGTCGGCTGACCGTACGACGCCGACGTCGACGGCGCGGGCGCCCGCGCCACGCGCGGCCGCGATGAGCGCGCCGCAGGCGTCCTCGGCCGCCGTCAGGCACAGGGCATAGTCCTCGCCGCCGCCGAGCGCCCAGGCCAGGTGCGGATCCGCCGCGGCGTCGGCGTCCGCGTCGGCGTCCGTGTCGGCGTCCGTGTCGGCGTCCGTGTCGGCGGCGGCCGCAGCACGGCGGACGGCGGGCGGGATCGGCAGGTGGACGGCGCGGATCGTGACGCCGACCCCGCTGGCGTCGCAGATGTGCCCCAGGTCGGCGGCCAAGCCGTCGCTGACGTCGATCATCGCCGTCGCGCCGCCGCATTCGGCCATCGCGGCGCCGGCGGCTAGGAGCGGCCGCGGCCGGCGCCAGGCGTCCAAGAGAACGCGGCGGTCGGCGGCGGAGAGGCGAGCGGCCACCGCGGGCTCGAGCGCGAGCCGCAGTCCGGCGGCCGCCGCGCCCAGCGCACCGACGACGAGCACACGGTCGCCGGGCCGCGCCCCGGCGCGACCGACGATGCAGCCGGGCGGGGCCGTGCCGAGCACCGTGACATCGATCACGATCGGCCCATCGGTCCGAGCGACGTTGCCGCCGACGACGGCGATCGACCACCCCGCGGCGGCCGCGCCGAGGCCGTCGTAGACGCGCTCCCACCACCCGGCGTCGCCGTCCGGCCGCAGGGCGACGGCGATGAGCGCGTGGCGCGGCCGGCCGCCCATCGCGGCGATGTCGCTGGCGCTCGCCGCCAACGCGCGGTGGCCGATGTCTTCGGGGCGCATCAGATCCGCGCGCCAGTGAACGCCCTCGACCTGGGCGTCGACCGTCACGAGCACGCGCTCCGGTCCGCCGAGGTCGAGGACGGCGACGTCGTCGCCGATGCCGACGAGGACATCGGGCCGGCCGGCGCCGTCGGCGCCCGCGGCGCGCAGGACGGCGGACAGACGGGCGATCAGCGGGAACTCGCCGAGGGCGGCGACGGAATTGGGGGGCGGAACAGCGTAGGGATCATGCGTCACGGACGAATCATAGGGGCATGCCGCGATCGATGTCGGCCGCTCTCGGCTCGCGTGGACCCTTTGGGCCATACCGCCATGTCGCATCGAGCCCGACGATCGGATGCGCCGTCCCGCCGCCGTCCCGCCGCCGGGCACCGCTTGGGCGTGTGCGACAGAGCAGGCTGCGGCATAATGGGTGCCATGGCACGACAATCCCTGTATGTCTCCGCCGTCGTCGCACTGGTCGTCGCGGCACTGGGCGTCGCGTGCGCTTGGGCGGCGATGCGGGGCGTGGCGACCGGCGCCGCGGGGCAGTTCGTCGATGCGGGCCTCGACCTCGGTCGGCACGAGACGATCGCCGCGGCGCTTGCCGATGTGGATGGCGACGGCGACATCGATGCCATCACCGTGCACCACGGCGCGCTAGGGGGCGGGCCGGAGGGCGATGCGGTCTGGCTCAACGATGGGCAGGGCCGGCTCACGGACAGCGGCCAGCGCCTCGGCGCCGCGTACGGCTCCGCCGTCGCGATCGGCGACCTGGACGGCGATGGCGATAAGGACATCTTCGTCGGCAACACGGGGCCGGTCGATGGCTCGGGCGACGCCGACACCGTCTGGACGAACGACGGCGCCGGCCACTTCGCGAACAGCGGCCAGCGGCTCGGCGCTCAGCGCACGCGCGGCGTCGCGCTCGGGGATGTGGACGGCGATGGCGACCTGGACGCCGTGACGGTGCACGACGGGGCCGTCGGCCGCGTGTGGAAGAACAACGGCCACGGCTCCTTGAGCGCCACGCAGGGCTTCGGCGACAACGGCTCGGCTTCGTGCATCGCGTTGGCCGATCTCGATCGCGACGGCGACCTCGACGCGGTGGTCGGGCGGGACGATCAGCCCATGCAGATCTGGCGAAACAACGGAAACGGGGTTTTCGTGAACTCCGGCCAGGCGCTGGGCTCGTGGAAGGTGTCCCACATCGAGATCGCAGACATGAACCGAGACAGCAGCCCCGACATCGTCGTCGGCTACCTCGCCGGGCTCGCGGGCGAGCACCCGCCCAGCCGCGCCTTCGGCGTCTGGCTGAACGATCGGCTCGGTCGCTTCGCCGACAACGGACAGACGATCTCCGGTCCGCCGACGGTCGCGCTGGCGGTCGGCGACTTCGACAAGGACGGCTTCAACGACGTCTTCGCAGCGGGCATCGGCCAACCGCTGCAGGTGTGGCGCGGGGCGGTGGGCGGCGCCGTCGGCGACTCGGGACAGCGGTTGGCGGCTGGCGCGCCATGGTCGATCGCCGCCGCGGATCTGGACGGCGATCTGGACCTCGACATCTTCGAAGGCAGCCTGGCCCTCCCGGATCGCGTCTGGCTGAACAACGGAGGCCCCGCCTCCACGCCGCCCGCGACCATGACCGACGCGTCCTCGCCGACCGTCGCGTCGACGCAAAGCACGCCTTCGGTGACCGAGACGCCGCTCAGCACGGTGGAAGCGACGCCCACGGAGGCGGTCTCCGCCACGCTCACCGCGACGCCGACGATCACCGCGACCCCGACCACGACATGGACGCCCGACCGGGTCGCCACGATCGTCGCGTCCACGCTGACGGCCGACGCGCCGACCGCGACGGGGACGCCCGATGCGATCGAAACGTCCGTCGCCGCCACGCTGACGGCGTTGGCGCCGACGGTGGACCCGACGGAGACGTCCACCCCGACCGCCACGCCGCCGCCGACCTGGACACCGACGGCGACGGATCCGCCGATCGCCACGGATGTACCGACCACCGCCACGGCGACCGGCCCGCCCGAAGCCACGCCGACGGCGCGCTCGAACCCAGCCACCCCCACGCGATCGGGCCGTCCAGGCGGGCGCATCTAC
>JBDTSC010000304.1:0-4821 GCA_039931375.1 Ardenticatenales bacterium | reverse complement strand
CCTCGCCCCCCCCACCGTCACCCTCCGCCGCTCCGCCGGCGACCGGTGGGCAATCGTCGTGATGGCCGCGCTCCTCGTCGTCCCGGCGCTCGGCCTCGTCGTAGGCACCGTCGCCGTCGCGCGCACTTCGGCGGGCTTGGCCATCTTCCTGGGGGCGACGGCGGCCTTCGTAAGCGGCTTGGCGTACGTGGTGGTCAACGAGGCGCGCGTGCGCTGGACGACGCGGATCGCGCTCGAGCCGGACGGCCTCCACCTCACGCTGCCGGCGCGGCGCGGATACGTTCGGCAGGCGCCGGTGCGCGCGGTCGTGCCGTGGCCCAGCGTCGCGGGCGTGGAGACGCGGTCCGAGGCGTTTCGGGCGATCGGGACGACGGTATTACAGCAGGCGTACGCGCTGCGTCTGGCGGATGGCGGGCGGATCGTCCTCGGCGCGGACCGGCGGATGGTCGACCCGTTCTTCGCCGGCGCCGCGGAGGCGATCGCCGCGCGGGCCAGGACGACTCTGGTGGACCGGGGCATGGTCGACGGCGACCCGGGGTTCCTCATGATCCGCGGTCAGGCCGTGCCCGAGTGGGACGCGTCGCCGCTCGCCCCGGCCGCGGCGGCGACGCGAACGCGCCAGGAGCGGCGCGCCTGGCAGCTCGTGGGCTGGGCGGTGCTGCTGACGCTGGCGGCCAGGGCGCTGGCGGCGCTGTTGGGGTAGGGCGGGCAACGTGTCGGACTTCGATTCGTTGGTCGTCACGTGCGCCAAGGGGCAACGTGGTTACGCCGCCGAGCGGTACGCACGGGAACGCGCATGGTTGAGCGCGCGCGGTGGTGCGGCTGCATTCCGGTTTGCAGCTGCTGTACCCGCAATTTGTAGCGGCTGTGCAACCGTACTGTAGCAGCTAGACTTTTCGCCGCAGCCGCTGTACTTCCGCGAGGCGGCGAGCCTTAGAAATCCGGTCAGGTAGTCGAACTACCAACCGGCCGCGGCGGCGGAAAAGGGCACGTTCAGCCGTTTTCCAAAACGTCAATCGTCTCGATCAACCTCAGCAAGGGTGGATCCTTTCTCCCGTCCCGCGGGAGAAAGGTGGCAGCGCCGAAGGCGCTGACGGATAGAGGGCGAGTCCGGCGGGCAATCTTGACCGACCCCCTAGACGGCAGCACCGGGCGACGTATTGGCGACCACGAGGCGGAAGCGCATCCCGTCGCGTTCAATCGTCACTTCCTCACCCCGCAGCGCGGCGTCGAGAACACGAAAGAACAGGCGGCGAGCCTCCGTTGCCGAGAAGTTGCTCATGCGTACAGTGTAAATTTCGCGCCTGATGCCCGACAATCCCGCACCCCACGCGCAACGCCTACCGCGTCCGCTCCCGCCGCACGAACATCGCCGTACCGATGACCATGAAGAGGGCGCCAGTGACAGCCATGACGGCCAGGTTCAAGACCTGCGGCGCCAGGACCGCGCCGTCGCTGTGGGCCGGGCCGCCGTAGTAGACGCCCCGCAACAGGTCGACGGCGTAGCGCATCGGGCTGATGCGCGAGAGCACGTCCAGGAAGCCGTTCAGCTTGTCGACCGGGGCGAACACGCCGGCGACGAAGAACTGCGGCAGCATGACGAACGGGAAGATCTGCTGCGCGCCGCGCTGGGACTTCATGTTGACCATGACGATGAGCCCGAATGCCCCGCCGTAGAGGCAGATCAGGATCGACGCAGGGATGAGCGCCAACGACTGCCAGAGGCCCGGCCGAACACCGATGAGCAGCCCGAACGCGAAGATCACGAGGCCCTGCGCCAGCGCCACGAGCGACTCGCCGAGGATCTTGCCGGCGACGATCGTGTAGCGCGACACCGGCGCGACGAACACCGCCTGGCTGAAGTCGTTCTCCCGATCCTCGAGGAGCGAGACGAGGCCCATGGCGGACGACTGCCACATGTTCTGGGCGAAGACGCCCAGGAACACGAACGTCTGGAAGTCGAACTTGTAGTTGTTCTTCAAGGCCGCACCGAACGCGCCGCCCAGGATCAGGATGAACACGGCCGGGAACACGAGGGTTCCGACGATCCGCGAACGATCGCTGGTGAACTTCAGCAGGTCGCGATAGGCGATCGCCATCATCGCGTTGAGCTCGTGGGACAGTCGCATCACGCCACCTCCGCCGTGTCGTGGACCGGCGCCGCGGCGTCGTCGCCGCTCCCGTCCGCGCCGGATCCCCACGCCGCCGCCGCCTCCTCCCGCGCGCCAAGCTCGTCGCGCTCCACCAGGGCCAGATAGGCGTCCTCCAGCGTCGGCAGCACGGTGCTGACGACCGTCAGCGGCGTATCGATCGCCTTGATGAGCGCCTGGACGTCGCCCGCTTCGGCCGCGACGCGGACGTTCGGGCCGCCGGGTACGTCGTCCGTCCAGACGATGCCCTTGGTCGTCAGCTCGGCGCGCAGCGCCGCCGGGTCGTCCGCCCCGAGCACGATATAGCGGTCGAGCAGCGACGCCGTCACGTCGGCCGGCGTGCCCAGGGCGATGATCCGCCCGCGGGACATCACGCAGATCCGGCCGGCGTCTTCCGCCTCGGCCAGGTAGTGCGTCGTGAGGAACAGCGTCGTATCCGCCGTTCGGCGCATGTCGATCAAATACGACCACAGATCACGACGGCTGGCGGGATCCAGCCCCGTCGTCGGCTCGTCCAAGAAGAGCACCCGCGGGTGGTGGATCAGGCTGCGTACGACCTCGAGCTTGCGGCGCATCCCCCCCGAGAACGTGCGCACGGGCTTGAAGATGTCGCCGCCGAGGCCGACGACGTCCGCCAGCTCGGCCAGGCGCTTGCGGTAGGCCGACGGCATCAAGTGGTAGCTCGGCCGCCACGGATACATGCCGTAGAGGATCGCGTGCAGCCGGACGTTTTCTTCGGCGGACAGGTTCTTGTCCAGGCTTGGCGTCTGGAACGTGATCCCGATGTTCGCACGCACGCCCGCCGCGTCCGTCGCCAGGTCGTGGCCGTCGATCGTGACCGTGCCGCCCGTCGGGGCGAGCGTGGTGGTGAGGATCGAGATCGTCGTCGTCTTGCCCGCGCCGTTCGGCCCGAGCAGGCTGAAGAACTCACCGGGCGCGACGTCAAACGAGATGCCGTCGACGGCGTTGCGGTCCGCTTTCTGGTAGCGCTTGACCAGCGTGTCGACGTGGATGATCGGGGGGCTCACGGCGGCGGCGTCCTTGGGGGAGGTCGGATCGTCGAGGGACTTCCCCCAAGGATACCGCGCCGTGGCGGAAAAGGCGAAATTTTGTTCTACGGCGGGGCGATCGACTTCGGCAGCCAGCGCCCCACCGCCTCCGCTATGCCGCTTCGCGCCGCGCTCGCTCGACGCCGATGCCGGCCGCGATGAACGCCAGCCCGACGAGCACCAGGCTTGGCACCAACGGGTCGGTCGTGCCGGTCTTCGGCAGCATCGCCGGCACGGCGGCCGCGGCGGCGGTCTCGGGCGTCAGGAACGTGCGGGCGTTCATCGCCAGCACGGGCCGCGCGTTGCCGGAGTAGATCGCCTTGAAGGCCGCGATCTGGCCCGCCGAGGCCTCGATGGACGCCTTCATGACGTGCCACTTCACGCCCTCGCTGCACGGCGGCGTCGTCAGCGAGCCGTTGTAGCGCCAGTAGGCGTGGTCGGCCGGCAGGAGCGCGCCCGGATCGACAGTCGCGCCGTCGATCGCCTTCGGGTCACCGGCCTCGGCCGGCAGGTTGTCGAACACGGACTTCAGCGCCGCGTTCTCGGCGCCCTCCTTGATGAACACCCCGACAACCGCCAGGCCGCCGGCGGCGTTCTTGTGCACCAAGTGCAGCTCGAGCGGCGTGTTCTGGCCATCGACCAGGTGCTCGCTCGGGTTGTGGAAGTGGAACTGCGCCAGGTCGTAGCGCTGGCCGTCGATCGTCGCGCTGCTGCCGGCGGGAACGTTCACCTGGATCGTGTGGCCGTTGTTGACGATCGTGAGCGGCCCCGGGGCATAGTGGAACTCAAGCCCGGTGCTATTGAGCGTCGAGGCGGATGGGATGTCGATCGGCGACTCCTCCTGGCCGGACGCGCACGTGCCGAAATCGGCTTCGAGCGTGCCCCAGTGATCCGGGCCGGTCTCGCCCGAATAGCTCCAGTGGTGGGCTTCCTGGGCCGAAGCGATTCGACCGGAAGGCAAGGCGATGACGAGCGCGGCAAACAAGACGAGACCGATTCTGCGGATCAACACATCCCCCTTGAACCAGCGTGGCCACCGCCGCGCCCGCGTGAACCGAAGCGGCGCGACCGGCGGCCGATGAGATGGCGCGCGCAGCGCCGGGCGGGAGGATAATCGGGTGAGGGCTTCCACGCCAGCTTTTATCGCTACTTCGCGGTGAGCGCCCAAACCCCGTCCGCCCCGCGTCCGGCGGCGAGGCGATCAGCGCGCCGCAGCGCGCGACGTACAGCGCCGCCACGCCGTCGTCGGGGTTGCGCTCGAGCGTCCGTTCGAAGGCGCCGATCGCGTCCGCAAAATGCGGCGCGCCTCTGGATGGGGGATCAACGGCATCGTTGGCGAGGTCGGCCTGGTGCGCGGGCGTCGGCGGGGAGTCAATGCGGGGGCGATCGGGTAGAGCACGGACGTGTTTGCCGTACGGTGAACGGGTGGGCATGTAGTTGGGAGTAGATCGGAGGAGCAAACGGCGTGCAGAGCCGCAGGGCCGGGGCGCGGGAGGCGGGAGGCGGGGCGCATGAGCTCGTGCAGAGCCGCAGGGCCGGGGCGCGGGAGGCGGGAGGCGGAGCGCACGAGTTCGTGCAGAGCCGCAGGGCCTCGGCGGGGGTGGCGGGGCGCATGAGTTCGT
>JBDTSC010000303.1:0-4843 GCA_039931375.1 Ardenticatenales bacterium | reverse complement strand
CACTCCCTCCACAGCGCGCCCCTTGCGGTACCGGTAGCGACCATGCAAGAGCTTCTAGCATAGCGCAGCGCCATTGCCCGTGCCGCTTGCATCTCAGCGCCGCGCCCCTTCGACCACCCGCACGTCCTCCGCCCCCCGCACCACGATCTGCGGCGCCCCCCGGTACATCTCGATCCGACCCTGCACCACGATGCACTTGCCCGCCAGGTACTCGGCCGGCGGCGCGGGGAACGAGGCGTAGTCCGTCGGGAAGACGGCGGCGTAAAACGTGCCTTGAAACGGTTCGTGACTATTCTCAGACGTGACGGCACGCGAGCCGCCTCTCTTTGATCTACGCGTGCATCTGTCGTTCCGGCAACAGGAGTTCCTCTTGGCCCGTCCGACCCACACCGAACCGACCGTGCGACAGAGGATCATCCTCGAGCTCGTTGCGCGCCGCGTCTCGGCCGGCGAGCCGTCCCCTTCCCTTCCCGAGATGGCCGAGGCCGCTGGCTTTTCCTCCAACGGAGCCGTGCGCTACGCCGCCGTGTCGCTCGAAGCGCTCGGTCTGCTCGCGCGCACGGACGCGGTCGACCGCTTCTACGTGCTGACGGTGTCGGGCTGGGAGAAGATCGGCCTGGTGCCGCCAGAGGACGCCCCTCGGCCGGCGGTGTCGCCCGAGCGCGTGATCGCCAACGCCGTGCACGAGGCCATGGCTGCCGGTGAGGCGCTCCCCGACCGCGTCGTCGCGGCTGCGCTCGAAGTCGCCGCGGCATGACCCCCGAGGCGCTCCAGGTCCTACGGCACCTTGCCCGCCAGGGCTACGCCGGCGCGCTGATCATTCCCGGCTCCGCCACGGGCGTCGCTGCGGGCGCGCTCGTCGACGTCGGCTACGCTGCCGTCGGTGGCCGAGTGTGGGATGCGGACGGGCGCCTTACGTACCGCGTCCGTGTGACCGAGGCCGGTGAGGCCGAGGCGCTCCGGCTGGCGGGCGGATCGGCGGCCGCCGCCTGATGGCCAAGCCGCGCGTTGCCTTCGTCCTCCCAACCCACAACTTCCGTGCCGTGAACGGCGCCGACATCGTGCGCCGGATCCGGATCGCCGACGGCGTCGAGGACCCGCCCGCCTACTACGGCGTGCACGACCTCGAGCGGGCCCAGGCGGAGGCCGAGGCGGTCGGGCTCAAGTCGCTCTGGTACCGCGGCCGCGTGTGGCACCGGGTGATCGTCCACGGTGGCGAGCTCGTGTGGCAGGCGGACGCCAGCGGGCCGACGTCATCGGGGGTGCCGTCGGCTTCGGCACCGCGGCAGGCCTCGTTGTTGGGGGCGTGGTGATGACAGACCCGATCATCCTCAACCCCGCGACCATCGAGGCCATCCGCAGTTGGTCGGACGCCGTCAAGATGGCGCTCGATCAGCTGATTTCGCTCGGCGCGGTCCTGACGTCACTGCCCATCCCCGTCGACGCGCCGTCCCGCCAGCCGTGGGCGCCTCGTCGTCGCCTGCGCAAGGTGTGTCGACGATGACCGCCCTCGACGCCTGCGCGTCAAGGGACGGGTGGCTAGGGAGCCGGCGGCGTACCGGTGAGGATGGCGGCGATGGTGGCATTGCAGTCCCAGCGTCGGAAACATCCGCCCGCATTCGCCGTCTCGGCAGCCCGTCCGATCCTGGTTTCGACGGTCGCTGTTGCGCAGTTCTTCGGCCCGTAGTGGCCGCTTCCGTGGCATGCGCGCTGGGTCGCTTCCGACTTGACGGCGAGGGCGGTGACGGTGACGTGGATCACATCGAGGCGAGACGGCTGTTTGGTCGGCGTCGGATCGGCGCACGCCGAAACCATCGCGAACAGGGCAAAAGCGCCGATCAGGGCGCGGCTTTTCATCATGACGCGCGATGTTGCGCGAGAGGGGGCGACGATGCAAACAGCAGAGACGGCGATGGTAGAATCCGGTCCTATGGTCAAGCCCTACCGACCCGGCATCGACGCACGCCGGTCGATTCTGAGCGAGCTGCGACGACGGGAGCTGGCGAGCGAGCCGGCGGCCTCGATGCGCACCCTCGCTTCGGTCGTCAAGCTTGGGTCGACGTCGGTGTGGCGCCACGTCGCCAGCATGCGCAAGATGGGTTGGGTCTCGACTACACCGGGCCGGACTGGCGCCGTGAGACTAACCGAAGAGGGACGAAACGCGGCCGATATGCTCTAGAATTGCCTATTGACAAACCGGAACGAATCGGGTACAATGGGCAGCAGTTGAACAAAGCGGGCCGCCGCGGTGAAGCGAACACCACGACGGCCCTAACCACCACCACCAGGAGAGTCCCCTGATGCCAGCAGCTACGTTCGATTCTACCCCGTCCCCGGCCGCCCAGGCCACCCCCGCCGCGCGCGCCACCGTCATCGTCCACCACTACGACCCCGCGCAGCAGGCCGCCCTCGAAACCATCGCGGGCCTCCTGTTTCCCAACGCCAAAGTCATTGGCCGCCCGCCGCAGCCCGCGCCCGCGTGCGCCGCGCCGGCCTCGACGACCACGGACAGGGCGGACGCGTGAACGCTCCCACCGCCTTGTTCACGTCGTCCGTCCGCATGTACGCCCCGTCCCGCCGCCGCCGCGTCGTGCAGCGCCAGATCGTCGCAGACCCAGTTGCGGGGCCGGCCGCTTGCGTGAAGGCGGCCCTCGACTACTACGCCGACGAGGATAACTACCAGGGCGACGAGGACTACAACGGCGTCCGGTTCGTCCCGGTGCACGACGAGCGCGGCCAGAAGGCGCGGCGGGCGATGGCCGCCTACTACGAGCTGGCGCCGCTCTTGGCATCCAACGCAGCCAACGACGCGGCGCTGCAGGAGATCGAGGAAGCGCTCGACTTCTACGCCGACGATCTGTGCTACGTGGGCGACGACTGCTATCCGGCGGTCCTCGCGGACGCCGGTGTGCTCGCCCTGAAAGCGCTCGGCGCGCTCGAGGCGTTGGTCGACACGGGCGCCCGGTACGACGGCGACGACGCGTGACTGCACCGAGAACCAGAGGAGATCACCCTATGACAACCAACACGCTTGTCCGAACGAACGGGCACCACAACCCCGCCCCATTGACCCAGCGCACGGCCTTCGACTCCGCGCAGACGGCCCTCCTGTCCCGCACGATCGCCAAGGGATCGACACCCGACGAGCTGGCCCTGTTCGTCGCCGTATGCAACCGGACCGGCCTCGACCCGTTCGCCCGCCAGATCTTCGCCGTGAAGCGGTGGGACAACCGCGAGCGCCGAGAGGTGATGTCCATCCAGGTCAGCATCGACGGGTTCCGCCTGATCGCCGAACGCAGCGGCCACTACGCCGGGCAGCTCGGCCCGATGTGGTGCGGCCCGGACGGTGTCGATTGGCGCGAGGTCTGGCTCGAGGACGTGCCGCCGGCGGCCGCCAAGGTCGCCGTGCTGCGCCGCGACTTCGATGAGCCGCTCTGGGCGGTGGCCACGTTCGCGCAGTACGCCCAGCGCAACAAGGAGGGGGGGCTGTCGGGCCTGTGGGGGAAGATGCCCAGCCTCATGCTCGGAAAGGCGGCCGAGGCGCTCGCGCTGCGGCGTGCGTTCCCGGCCGAGCTGAGCGGCCTCTACGCGCCCGAGGAGATGGACCAGGCGGTCACCGTCGAGGCCGTCCAGCCGGAGCCGCAGCCTGCCCACCAGCCGGCTCAGCAAGCGCTCACGGCGGCCACGCAGCACGAAGCCGACGACGTGATCGACGCAGAGCCGTCCGGCGGTGACGCTGCCGAGGACGCCCACTGGACGCCTCAGATCGCGGAGCAGACGACGACGGTCGGCACGTGGGCGCTCGTCGAGACGATCCTCACCGCCGAGACGAACGGCCAGCGCCGGTTCGCCGCGATCAAGCTCGCCGTTGCGCACTTCCTCGACCTCGCCAAGATGACGGAGGTCGTCGACATGCTCGCCGTGGTCGAGGAGGAGTGGCCGGCATCGACGCCGTGCCGCACATGGATCGTCGAGGCCTTGCGCGCTGCGGCTCGGGAGGGTTAGGTGGACGCCGACCAGTTCTACGCCGCCAGCCTAGAGGCGATGCGCGAGATCCGCGACGAGCTGCGTGCACTGCGGGAAGCGGTGGCGGTCAAGCTGGTGGCCGCGTCGAACGGCCACGCCGCCCAGCTCGAACTCGCCGTCGAGGTCGACGCCGACCGCTTCGTCCGCGGCGTGGACATGGCGCGCCGTCCCTCCGTCACGAACGTCCACACGGTCCGCTGTGACCCCTACGGCCAGGAGCTTCCTCGCGGTATCTCCTGGGACCCGTCGGGCGCGGTGTGGGCGGTAGGCGCCACGAACCGCGAGCGCGGCCGGCGTCGGGTGCGCGTCCAGGCGTCCCGCTTCCCAGGCGAGCCGGCGGCCGGATTGGCGGAGGCGCGCCGGGTGCTCGCCTTCCTGGCCGATCCGAACGCCCGCGACGCACGCGCTCTGCTCGCTGCCATGCATCAGGACACGGCGCGGGCCGTCGCAGAGGCGATGGCGCGCTGATCGATCGTACCAACCACAGGCGCCCCGGCCAGCCAAGCTTGCAGGCTGTCCAGCCGGCCGGGGCGCCCTTCCGACAACGCCATTGGAGGTGACGTCATCATGTCCGAGGATACCACCACAACGACCGTCGACGCGGCTGCAGCGCCCGCGGCCACCGACCCCACCAAGCGATCGCCATACGACGGCGTCGTGACGAGCCCGTCCGATTTCCTGGCCGCCTATCGAAGCGGCGAGCGCAACTTCATCGGGATCCGCTTTCCGGATTTTTCGTACCTCAGCGGTGCGGACCTCAGCGGTGCGTACCTCAGCGGTGCGGACCTCAGCGGTGCGTACCTCCGCGGTGCGGACC
>JBDTSC010000302.1:0-4855 GCA_039931375.1 Ardenticatenales bacterium | reverse complement strand
CCCCTTGACGATCGACAGGGTGGCTGATATACTCGCGCCGTTGCCGCTGCAGGGGGGCCATGTCGATCCGAGCGCCACCGGGGCCCCGTTTCCCCAACTCCCGCGGTGATCCGTCAGCACGCGACGCGTGCGGCTCCCCTCGTCGGCGATCCCAACAATCGAATTCGCCGTGTGTCCGCAGGCCAGCGCCAAGGCGCGCGTCGGATCTCGAGCGTGCACGGCTGAACCTGCTATTCGCTCGGCGTTCCGCGCCGGGATCTCCGAAGGGAGCGGATGCATTGGTTCTCGAAGGGGAAGTCGACGCCGGCGCACCGGATGCGCTGGATGGCCTCGTGCGCCTCGGCGCCCGCCGAGGCTTCGTAACGGACTCCGACGCGCCGGACTTCGATCCGGAGGTCGACGGCCCAGGACCGGACGACGAGCGCCTCGCGGCCGAGCTGCTGCTTGACGATCTGGTCCACGCGCGCCCGGCGAGCATGGACGGCATCGACGGGGACGACACGGTCAGCCTGTACTTCCGCGAGGTCGGCGCGGTACCGCTGCTCTCGCGGGACGAGGAAGTCGCGCTGGCCAAGCGCATCGAGCGCGGCCGCAGCGCGTGCGATCGGATGGCGTGCCCGGATGTGACGGAGCAACGGCGCCGGTCGCTGCGGCGGGTGCACAAGGACGGCAGCGAGGCCTGGGATCACCTGGTCAAGGCGAACAGCCGTCTGGTCATCAGCATGGCCAAGAAGTACCGCGGCCAGGGCGTGCCCTTTTTGGACCTCATCCAGGAGGGCAACGTCGGCCTGATGAAGGCGGCGGACAAGTTCGACCACCGCCGCGGCTACAAGTTTTCTACGTACGCCACGTGGTGGATCCGACAGTCGATCACCCGCGCGCTGGCGAACCAGGGCCGGACGATCCGCGTGCCCGTCCACATGAGCGATCGGATCCGCAAGCTCTTCGCGATCGCCCAGGCGATGGAGCAGGACCTCGGCCGGCGGCCAACGCCCGCCGAATTGGCGTGCCGCATGGACGTAGCCGAGTCCAAGGTGCGGCAAATGCTGAAGGCCGCCCGCCGGTCTCTCTCACTCGAGAAGCCGGTGGGTGACGAGCTCGACTCGGAGCTGGGCCACTTCATCGAGGACGCGCACTCGCCCGACCCGCTCGAAACGGCCGCCTTCGCGCTCATGCAGCTGGACTTGGACGATGTCCTGTTGTGCCTGACGGCGCGCGAGGCGCGGATCGTCCGGCTGCGCTACGGGCTGGACACCGGGCAGCCGATGACCCTAAAGGAGGTCGGCCGCAAGTTCAACCTGACCCGCGAGCGGATCCGGCAGATCGAGCAGGAGGCGCTCTACAAGCTCCGCCAGCCGCATCGACGGGCGAGGCTGCTGAGCTACCTCGAGTGATCCCCGCGCGGGGCGCGCCGTTGAAGTGACGTTGAAGTGACGTGCACGCTTGGCACAACGATGTCATGATAGTCCAGCGGTCTAACCCGCCCGCGCGGGCGGGCGTTGGGCTCTGTGAACGGGTTCTCGAGCGGCAAACGCGCCGCACATGCGATTCCATTGAGCTCGAATGACGAGCGTCAGGGTTCCCGTACGGGAAGGAGAACGCCATGAACCTAGACCGGCGTCAGCTACTACGCGCTGGCGGCGCCGCCGCGGCCGTTGCGGCCACCGGTGCGTCGCTGGCACCCGAGGTCGCCGCCGCCGTGCGACCGACCCGCCGTTGGGCGGCGCGCACGAGCGCCGACATGCCGGCGGGGGACCTTGAGACGTTGCTGCTGAACCGCGCCGCGTTCGGCGCGCGGCCCGGGCAGCTCGAGCACGCCCGCCAGATCGGCGGCATGAAGTGGCTCGAGGAGCAGCTCGACTACGAGAACATCGACAACTCCGAGGTCGAGGATCTGCTCCGCGACCGGCTGCCGACGCTCAACTGGACGAACAAGCAGTTCTGGGACCTGGGCAACAACGACCGCGGCCAGGGCGTGCGCGAGCTCATGCAGGCCACGCTGTTCCGCATGGTCTACAGCCCCCGGATGCTGCACGAGGTCATGGCGGAGTTCTGGTCGGACCACTTCAACGTCAGCCTCGATACGAACAACGTCCGCTACTACAAGACGGTCGAGGATCGCGAGGTCATGCGCAAGCACGCCCTCGGCTCGTTCAAGGACCTCCTGACGGCGGACGCGCAGAGCCCGGCGATGCTGGACTACCTGGACAACGCCGTCAGCACGAAGCGCCAGCCGAACGAGAACTACGCCCGCGAGATCATGGAGCTCCACACGACCGGCGTCGCCGTGAACGGCTACCCGTACAGTGAAGAGGACATCAAGCAGGTCTCGAAGTGCTTCACGGGCTGGACGATCGACAACCGGCCGAACGCCCAGACGCGCGGCAACTACATGTACAGCGACGGCGCGCACGAGCAAGGCCCCAAGATCGTCTTCGGCAAGAGCATCGACGCCGGGTTGATGGAGCAGGATGGCAAGATCGTCATCGACATGCTCTGCCAGCACGAGGCGACGCCGAGGTTCATCGCGACCAAGCTGGCCCGCCGGTTCGTCTGCGACGACCCGTTGACGGACGTCCCGCAGCTGGTCGAGCGCGTCGCGAGCGCGTTCGAGCGCTCGGGCGGCGACATCCGCGATACGCTCAGCGCCCTGTTCAGCGCCCGCGAGTTCAGCGGCTCGTTCAACAACTACGGCGGCCGGCTGGCGCGTCCGACGGACCTGATGGTCCGCATGCTCCGCGTGTCCGGGATGCCCATGGACAAGTTCGCCTTCGGCGAGAACTCGCCGCTCTTCGGGCGGATCAACTACGCGCTGCAGCGGATGGGCCACCTGCCCTTCTACTGGGCGACGCCGGACGGCTATCCCGACAAGAAGTCCGCCTGGGCCGCCTCGGGCGTGATGCTCATGCGCTGGAACGTCGGCCTGGCGATGTGCGGTGTCGGCGCCGGGCGCGGCATCGGCGCGCGGCTGGTCGACGGTTGGACGCCGATGGACGCGGACGGCGTTCCGATGTCCTTCGGAACGGCCGGCGAGGCGATCGACTACTGGTCCGAGCGGCTCCTCCATCGCGGCCTGCTGCCGGAGGATCGCGCGCTCTTGGTGAGCTACCTGACGAACGGCGGCGACGACAGCACGCCGTTCGGCGGCGTGGCGAACCGGCTGCCGTACGCGGTGGCCATGATCTTCGACAGCCCGTACTTCCAGTGGCGATAGGGAGGACCCGATGAGCTTCTCACGACGCACGTTCCTCCAGCGTGGTTCCCTCCTGGCCGCCGGCACGGCGGCGTGGCCGGAGTGGATGCCGCGGCTGGTCTTCCGCAACAACCAGACGGCCGCCAAGGGCGACGTCTTGGTGGTCATCTTCGGCCGGGGCGGCTACGACGGCCTCAACATGGTCAGCCCGCTCCAGGACTTCGGCCGCTACCGCGAGATGCGCCCGACGATCTTCATTCCGTCGCCGGACGATTCTGGCAGCCCGTCGAACCTGCGCTCCATCGACCTGGACGGCAACTTCGGGCTGCACCCGGCGCTTGGGCTCGCGGACATGGGGCGCTGGAAAGAGCACTTCGACAACGGCATCCTCGGCATCGTCCACGCCGTGGGCATGGACGACGCGACGCGGAGCCACTTCGACGCGCAGGACTTCATGGAGCGCGGGACGCCGGGTGAGAAGAAGCTCAGCTCCGGTTGGCTCGGCCGCCACCTGACCAGCATGCGCAGCCAGAACAACTCGCCGTTCCGCGCGGTGGGCATGGGCACGATGCTGCAGGCGGCGCTGCGCGGCCCGGTGCCGGCCGTGACGCTGCAGAGCATCGCCGACTTCCACCTCCAAGGCGACACACGCGAGGTGGCGCGCTTCCAGCAGCAGCTCGCGCAGCTCTACAGCGGCGAGGGCTGGCTGGACGAGCAGGGCCAGGCGACGTTCGCGGCGCTTGACATGCTGTCCGACAAGATCGGCAGCGGCGCGTACATGCCGAGCAACGGCGCGAAGTACGGCAACAACGGCTTCCACCAGGGCATGATGCAGATCGCGCAGCTGGTGAAGGCGGACGTCGGGCTCGAGGTCGCCTGCATCGACGTCGGCGGCTGGGACACGCACGCGAACCAGGTGACGCCGGGCGCGACGGCCCAGGGCGGCATGGCGAACAACATGCTGCAGCTGGCGCAAGGGATCACGGCGTTCGTGACGGACCTGCAGGACAACTTCGACGCCCGCGAGAAGGGCAAGCAGGGCGTGACGGTCATGGTGATGAGCGAGTTCGGCCGTCGCGCCACGGAGAACGGCGGCTACGGCACGGACCACGGGCACGGCAACGTGATGTACCTTCTGGGCCGCGGCATCAACGGCGGCAAGGTCCACGCGAACTGGCCGACGCTGGCCGCCGACAAGCTGGACCGCGGCGACCTGGCGGCGACGACGGAGTACCGCGACGTCCTGGCCGAGGTGCTCCAGAAGCGCTGCGGCAACGAGGCCGTCACCGAGGTCTTCCCGGGCCACACGTTCAACTTCGTCGGCGTCGCCACGCCGCTGGACACGACGACGCCGCCCACGGCGGTGCCGCAGCCGACGGCCGCGCCGACGGACGTGCCTCCGAAGCCGACCGACGGGGTGCCGGCGCCGAAGGGCAAGGTGTACTTGCCGTTGGGGTACAAGGGGTAGGTTGGACGATCGGCGGGGCGACCGCCGATCGGAGCGCGGGATCGAGAGGCAAGCGAAGGGGGGCACCGATTGGGTGCCCCCCTTTTTGCGCCCGTCATTCAAACGGGCGAAGGCTTGGCGGTCCGCGTCGAAGCACACGCAGGGCGGCGACGGGCCGACGGGCGGCGACGGGCCGACGGGCAGCGCAGCGCGGC
>JBDTSC010000301.1:0-4889 GCA_039931375.1 Ardenticatenales bacterium | reverse complement strand
ACGCGGGGCTACAACACCAGCGCGCCCGCGTCCTCCCCAGCCCCATCCACTTGGCGAATCTTGAGCTCGACCTGCTCCAGCAGCTCGGCGCAGCGCTTGGCCAGCACCAACCCCTGCTCGTAGGCCGCCACAGCCCCTTCGAGCGGCAGTTCGCCGTTCTCGAGCTGCTGCACGGCGGCTTCGAGGGCGGCGAAGGCCGCTTCGAAGCCCAGGGCGTTGACGTCGGCGATGGCGGTGTTCATCAGGTGCGTGCTCCTTGCAGGATGGTGCGACCGGCGGTCAGGATCGAGCCGCGCCCGCCGGGTGGATGGATCATTCGAACAGGCGCGTCTGCCCCTGCACCACCGCAGGCACCTCGCCCTCGGCGAGCCGGATCCGCAGCCCGTCGCCGCCCTTCACGTCCGTCGCCCGCCGGACGGTCAGTCCGTCCGCGAAGCGCGTCACGTGGGCGTAGCCGCGGCGCAGGATGCCCTCGGGGCTGAGCGCCTCCAGACGCTGCCGCTGCCCGTCGAGATGCGCGTCGGCGACCGACAGGCGGCCACCGATCGCCCGCCGCAGCCGCTCTCGGTCCGCCGCCACGCGCGCGCGGTGGTCGGCGACGGTCCGGGCGGGCGAGGCAAGGCGGAGGCGGCGGCGGACCGTCTCGAGGGATGTCGAAGCGGCGTCGTGACGCCAGCCCACTTGGCGGGCGAGCCGGTCGGTCAGATCGTCCACCGCCTGCTGCAGCTCGCGTGCGTCGGGCGTCGCGCGCTCGGCGGCGGCCGTCGGGGTCGGCATGCGGACGTCGGCGACGAAGTCGGCGATCGTGAAGTCCGTCTCGTGGCCGACGCCCGAGACCGTCGGGACCGGGCAGGCGGCGATCGCGCGGGCGACGGCCTCGTCGTTGAAGGCCCAGAGATCCTCGATGCTGCCGCCGCCGCGCACGACGAGCACGACGTCCACCTGGGCGCGGACGATCGCGGCGAGGGCGGCGACGATCTCGGCCGGCGCCCCGGGCCCTTGCACCCGCGCCGGCGCGACGAGCAGCACGGCGCACGGCCAGCGCCGCTGGACCACGTGGTAGACGTCGCGCAGCGCGGCGGCCTGCGGGCTGGTGACGACGCCGATGCGCGTCGGGTACGGCGGCAGCGGTCGTTTGCGCGCCTCGTCGAACAGGCCCTCGGCGTCGAGCTGGCGGCGGAGGCGCTCGAAGGCCTGCCACAGATCGCCCTGGCCGGCCGGCTCGACGAAGTCGACGTCCAGTTGAATGTCGCCGCCGCGCTCATACAGCGTGATCTTGCCGTGGAACCGGAACGCCATGCCGTCGGCGGGGAGCGTCGCCTGGCTGTTGGCGACGGGCTTCCACATCACGCACTTGAAGCTGCCGGCGGTGTCCTTGATCGTCCAGTACCAGTGGCCGCTTGAGGCGGGGCGCGCGTTCGAGACTTCTCCCTCGACCCAGATGTCCTGCAGGCCGGGGTCGGCGCGCAGAAGCGACTTGACGCGCAGGCAGAGCTCGCTGACCGTCAGGGCGTCCATGCGGCCTCCGTGGTTGCGTCGGCGGCGGGGTCGGCGTCGGCATCGACGACGGCATCGCTCGCGACGACGCCGATCGGGGCGGCGATGGGCTCGTCGTCGTCACGCCGCCCATCGTCCTGGATCGCGCCTTGGCCGTAGCGCTCGAGGACGAGCGTTCGCGCCGCCTCGACCAGGGCGCGATCGGCGGGCGTGGCGGCGGCGTCCGCCAGCGCGTCGGCGACGCGGCCGATCTCGGCGCGCGGGCTGACGCGGCCGATGGAGCGGGCGAACTGGGGATCGTCGTCGTCGACGATGAGCCGGCGGCGGTCGAGGTCGAAGTAGAAGTTGAGGTCCTGGCCGACCTGCCATGCCTCGCGCAGGTGCAGGGCGTGGTAGGTCGTGCGCGGCAGCGGGCCTTCCAGACGCAGCTGAAGGATCTGGTCGGGCGCGGACAGACGCCGGATCTGGTCGACGAGCCATGGCGTCGGGTCGTCTGCCGGCACGTCCGTGGCGCGCAGCGTGTGGCGGCGCATCGGCTGCGGCTCGAGCGGCAGAGCGGTGGCGGTGACCACGCCGCGGCCGGCCCGACCGCGGGCGCTCGGATCGAGGTCCAGGCGGACGAAGCCGCACTTCACGTCGATCTCGCCGAAGCTGAGGCGCTCGGTCGGGCCGGGGAAGATCACCTTGACCCCGGCGATTTCCGTGATCCGCGCCTCGTGGATGTGGCCGATGAGGACCGCGTCGACGCGGCCGGCGAGGGCCGCGATCGAGGCCTTGCGGATCGTCGGCTCCTCGGCCAGCGGATGGAGCGTGTCCTCGAGGGCGTAGTGGGTGACCAGCAGGCGCACGTCGGCGTCGGGCGGTTCGAGGGCGTCCAGGACGGCCGCCAGCGGGTCCGCCGCAGGGTCCATTCGCGGATCGGGCGGCAGGCCGCCGACGGCGACGCGAACGCCGTCCAGTTCGCCGCACCACCACTCGACGCAGGCCGGGTCCGTAAATACGGTGGCCAGGCGCACGGCGTCGAACAGGCGTTGCGGGGTGGCGCCGGCGTGGCGGGTCTTGGGGATGTCGTGGTTGCCGCCGATCAGGAAGCTGCGGACGCCCGCATCGGCCAGGCGTTGGAACTGCCGGGCGGCCCACACGAGCTCGACCGCGCGCGGGTTGGGGCCGTCGAACAGGTCGCCGCCGTGGATGTAGCCGTGGGCGCCCTCGGCGATGGCGTAGTCGATCGTGCGCTCCAGCCCGAGGCGCAGCCGGGCGCGGCGCTCCGCCAGCTGGTCCGGCGTCATGCGCGCGTAGTGCTTGTTGAGGTGGCTGTCCGAGGCGAAGATGAGCGTCGGCATGGCGGTCAGATCTCCTCCCGCCAGCTCTCGCGTGGCCGTTCCGCCCGCTCGGCGGCGCGGCGGGCGATGACGTGCTCCGTCAGCGCCGCGGCGCGGGCGGCCTCGAGCGCCTCGGCCACCCGGATATCCGCCCCGCCCTCCGCGCTGCGCCGCCCTTCCACCTTGACCAGCACCGGCACCCGCACGAGCGGCCCGAGGACGACGGCCTCGCCGACGTTGAGGCCGGGCAGGTCCGCCAGCAGCGCCTCCGAGACGCTCTCCGAGGCACGGCGGATCGCGCTCTGATCGTCCGGGTTCGTGAGGCGCATGATGATCTGGCTGCCGCATTGGGAGAGCGTGTCCGCGTGGACCTTGCCCGGGCGCTGCGTGACCAGCACCAAGAAGACGCCGAACTTCCGGCCCTCGGCGGCGATCCGCTTCACCCAGCCGGACGCCCGGCCGCCCTCCTTGCCGCCCGGCACGATGTTGTGGGCCTCCTCGAGGACGACGAAGACGGGGCGGTCCAAGCCGTGGCGCGTGGCCCGTCGCCACAGTTCGCTCAGCGTCTTGGTCACCAGCAGATCGGCGACACGCCGGTCGATGCTGGCCAGGTCGATCGTCGAGAGCTGCATCGGCGCCAAGAGATCGTCGATCGGGATGCTCTCGAAGCCCCAGATGGGCAACGACTCCACGTACTTGATGTACTTGACGGCCTTCTCAGCCCCCGCCATCAGGCTGGGCGATGCCGGCCCGTCGTCCGCGTCGCCGTCGTCCCGCCCGCGCTTGCCGCCGCGACCGCGGCCGCCTTGCCCGGCGCGCCCAGCTCGTCCGCCCGGCCCGCCGCCATCGTCGCCGCCATGAACGTCGGCGCTGCTCGAAGATTGCCGGTCGGCGTCCGTCCCGAAGAACGCGTCCGCGGCGATGCTGCCCGGGGCGTCGGGCGCGACATCGACGTCCAGATCGTCGAGCGCGGGGATGAAGCCCCACCCCCCCAGGTCCCCGTCCGCGCCGCCGAGCGCCCCGATATCGACATCGGCGTCCGCGGCGCCGGCGGCCAGGCGCTTCAGCTCCGCCACGAGCTGGCGGGGGGTGTAGTCGCCCCGGAGGTGCTTGCAGGCCGTCCGGACGGCGTCGCGCAGGTTCGCCCAGCCCTCGCCGATGCCGGCGATGTCGCAGACCTCATCGGGGTCGAGGGCGGAAAACTGGAGCGTGATCGGCCGTGCGCCGCCGATGACGTCGTCCGGCAGGCGGTGGACGTTGTCGGTCGGTACGCGGTACACGGCGACGCGCTCGGCGAACGGCGTCGGGCGGCGCTGAGCGTCGCGGCGCATCAGGACGTAGTCGCTGTTCGGGTCGAACACGAGGACGGTGCCGCCGAGCTCGAGCAGCTGCTCCAGGACGACGCCGACCGTGTAGCTCTTGCCGGCGCCCGTCTGGGCGATGACGGCGAGGTGCCGGTTGAGGCCGTTCGGGTCGAGCAGCACCGGGACGCGCGGCCGGTTGATCAGCGCGCCCAGCGTGATGCCGCTCTTGACGTTGCGGGTGAAGAACCGCTGCAGCAGCGCGTCGGGCGCTCGCTCGACCACGTGCCCCGGCATCGCGGCGCCGCGCGGGACGCGGACGTCCTTGCCGTCGTAGTAGCCGAGGACCTTGGCGTCGCCGACGACGACGGGCGGCGCGGCGCCCAGGCGGCGCAGGATCGCCTCGACCTCGTTGTAGTTCATCCCCGACGCCAGCAGCCGGTTGTTGATCGCGATCCGCGTCACCTGCGCCAGGACGTCCACGCGGCGGACGCCGTCGTCGATGCGCTCGGGCACGTCGCGCAGCACGAGGTACTCGAGGCGCGGCGGCGCCAGCTCGGTGGTCGTGACGAACTGGAACGCGTCCGTGCGGACCTCGCCGATGACATACCCGATGGCGGCGGCGCGGGCCACGAGGGCCGGCGCCGGGGCGGCATCGAGCGGTGCGCCGGGCGCAGCGGGGTCGGTCATCGGGCGGGGCGATCCTCGCGGTCAGCGGCGACACCGGCGGAGCGGGCGACGCGGGCGATCCGGGCGGGCGTTCGATGCG
>JBDTSC010000300.1:0-4891 GCA_039931375.1 Ardenticatenales bacterium | reverse complement strand
GCCGTACGACAGACCCGTTTGACGCTCGGCCGGACCGGCCCCGTGGCCGGTCGTTCGCGCGCGTTGCGCTGCGCGAACGCCTGATTCGGCTACCATATCGCCTCCGGCGAAGTGCTCGCCCCTGCGTCCGTCACGGTGCTCCTCGCGCGACGAATCGCCATCGCGCATGCGGGCCGGCCCGCGCACCGCACAGCAACAGGCAGCGAACGGGCCCCGCCCACCAATCATTCGCGCTGCCTCACGCGTACCATAGGTGATCACGCGCGCTATGCCGGCCACGGAACAGCCCGACATCCAGCATTTGATCGCCCGCGCCCGCGAAGGGGACGAGGCGGCGCTCCGCTGGTTGTACGAAACGCATCGCGCGCGCATCCACCGCCTTGCCGTCGGCCTGATCGGCGACGGCGACGAAGCCGACGACGTCGTGCAGGACGTGATGATCTACGCTCTCCGCCATCTGGACCGCTACCAGCCCGAGCGCGCCGCGTTCGGGACCTGGTTGTACGCGATCGCGGTCAGCCGCTGCCACGACCGCGGCCGGCGATCGAAGCGCCGCCTGTCGGCGCTGCGGGCGTGGTGGACCAGCGAAGGCGAGCCGACGGCCGATCCGGAGGATGCGCTCGGCGTGATCGACGCGCGGGGCGCCCTCGGCCCGGCCCTTGCCGCGCTCACGCCGCTGCAGCGCGAAGCGCTGACGCTGCGCGCCGTGTCGGAGCTGAGCTTCCAGGAGATCGGCGAGGTCCTCGGCATCCCGCTGCGCACGGCGCAGACGCGCGTGACCGGCGCCCTGGCCGCCCTTCGGCGCGCCATGCCGGACGGGGCCAGCGCGGCCCGCCGCGCGAACAGCGAGGAGGACGGACGATGAACACAATCCCGATCGCCGTCCACCTCACGGACGACCAGTCCCTCGCGTACGCCCTCGATGCCCTCGACACGGCCGAGCGCGCCGCGATCGAGGCGCACGTCGCAGCGTGCCCCGACTGCGCGGCGACGCTGCGTGCTGCTCACGCCTCACAAGCCGCGCTGTTCGCCCTCTTCAATGAGACCGTCGATGCTCAGCCGCCCGGCCGGAATTCAGACTGGTCGATCGTCCGCGATCGAATCATCGCGCGGCCGCGCGGCTACGTGGCGGCCTGGCGTTGGGCTGCCGGCGCGATCGGCGGGCTGTCCGCGCCGTTCCTGTTTGCCGTCGGGTTCGCGTCCGCGGCGGGCATCGGCTACGCCGCGCTGCCACCCTTGCGCCACGCTGTTGATCGGGCCCTCGGCCGCACCGTCGCGACCACAACCGCCACGCCGACCGTCGTGCCCACCGCCCGCGCCGTCGCCGGTACGCCCAGCGCGGCCGACGCGCAGACGTCGCCGGCGCCCGCGGCAGACGGGACGGGCGGCCACGCTGGCCATGCCACCCGCTCCGCCGACGCGCAGTCGTCGCTCGACGCGGCGCCGTCGGCCACGCCGACGACGATGCCGCTGGCGTCCCCCACCGCCAGCCCGACGCCGCCGTCCGACGCGCCGGCCGCCGCCGTTGGCCCCGCCGGTCGCCTCGATCCGACGCCGACGACGCCGTCCGACCCGACCGCGGAGGTCGCGGAGACGCCTGCGCCGACGGACGTTCCGCCGCTGCAGCTCGAGATCCCGACGAACGAACCGCCCGTAAGCGGACCGGGCGGGCCCGGAACGCCAGGCCCCGCCCATCCCGGTCGTCCCGGACGTCCAGGCGGCCCGCCGGGACCGCCGCGGCCCGGTCCGCGCCCGACGGAGGTCAGCGGCACGCCGCCCGCGACACCGTCGTCCGAGATGCCGCCGCGCCGCTCGCACGGCCGCGGCCACGAAGGTCCGCCGGACCGGGGGCATCTCGACCCGACGCCGGAGCCGTCGACGCCGTAGGTCCGTCGGCCCGTCGCCGGCCGGTCGCCGCAAGCGATCCCGGCCCGCCGTCACGGCGCGATCCGTCCCGCCCCGCCTGGGACCGCTGAGCCCCAGCTCGGCCCTGACGAACTCCGCCGCCCGACCAAACGAAAGGCCCGCTACCGCCCCCGCAGATCCCGCCGCACAAGCGGCAGATATACCCGCGCGCCGTTCGTCTCCGTCGTCCACGCCGTGCTCGTAGCCACCGCCCTCGGCGGCGTGGCGGACGGCGTGTCGGCGGTGGCGGATGCCGGCGGCTCGATCGTGACGGTCTCGGTCGGCGACGGCGTTGCGGACTGGGTCGGTGCGGCGACGGTCTCGCTTGGCGGCGACGCGGTCGGCGGCGGGTCCGTCGGCGCGCCCTCGGGCTGGCGGGCTTGGCCGGAATCGCGGTCGATCATCAGGCTCGAGGCGTCGACGGCCTCGAACGCGCTGCCCGGGATCTGGCGCAGGCGCTGCAGCACGTCGTTGTCCCAACGCTCGTCCGGCACGCCGGACAGGAACCAGGCGCTGCCGTTGTCCGCGTTGATCATGCCGTAGCGCTTGAGGGCGCGCAGGATCACCTGGAGCTGCGGCGCGTAGCCGCCGATGTCGAAGTTCGCCTTCAGGCGCATCCGCAGGCCCATCGGCGGCAGCGCGGCGTCGGTGGACCGGCTGGCGAAGTGGCGGCCGGGCCACAGATAGAGCCGCTGCGTCGACGGCACGGTGAAGCGGATCGCGTGCGTGATCTCGCCGGAGGAGACCTCGTCGAAGCGTACGAGTCCGGGCAGGATCGGCAGGCCGGCTGCGTCGGCGGAAGTCCAGCCCGAGGGGCGCAACGCCAGCGATTTCAGATCCCATGCCGCGGTGGACAGCGCGTAGCCCTGGCCGCCGATTCGAAACGCCGAGTAGCCTTCCCACAACCGGCAGGCGCCTTGCTCCACCACCAGCACGTGATGGTCGCCGCAGCTGTTGGGATCGTTGCAGTCGCCGCCCTCGGCCCGCTGCAGTGAGGCCAGCGGAAACGGAAAGCGCCGCTGGCTCGGGCTAACGGTGGTGCAGTTGCGGGTGAGCGCGAAGCCGGCGCCGCTGGGCACGGCGCAGTCGCTCTCGTCGGGCCAGCCGCGCTGCGTGCCCGCCCCCGAGGCGGCGAAGTCGAAACTCACCACCGGCCAGTCGGTGGTGGCCGCGCTGCCATCCACAGTATTGACCGGGATGCCGTAGTAGGTGGCGGCCTGCGCCGGGTTGTCGTTGGTGCCCCAGTCGGCATGAAAACGCACCCCGCTTCCGATCGAAGCGATCCAGCCGGCGCTGCCGGCATGCGCGGGAAAGCGAGCCGTGTCGTCGATGCGGGTGTTGAACACGGCGGCGGCGGGGAACATCTCGCAGGCGCCGCTCAAGGGCCCCGGCCAGGCCGGCGCGGCCGGCACCACGGACGGTGCCGGTGCCGGTGGGGCGCCGACGGCCGCCGTCTCCGTGGCGCCACCGCCACCCCCTCCACCGCAAGCCGCCAGCCCCAACAAGGCCACGCTCCAGAACAAATGATTCAGCACCTTCAGCCGTTTGTCTCGCGTCACATCGCACTTTCAGCGCATCAAAGGGACCATTGTGGGAGTGGGCGGCACCCTTCACACGTCACCACCTGCAAGCTGTGCGCCGGCAGGTTACGGGCTACAAAGGCTTTAATTGTCGATTTGGGACCGCATTGTTCGTCGTGAAGGTACAACCACCTCAAACACGAAAGGAAATCCGCATGAAATACCTCTGCCTGGCCTACTACGATCCCGAAAAAATGGGCGCGATGCCCGCCGCCGACGTCAAGGCGATGGTCAGCCAGTGCCCGGCCAAAGACGCGCAGCTCAAGGCCACCGGCAAGCTGCTGGTCAGCGCCTCGCTGGACGGCGCCGCAATCTCCATGCGCCCGCGCGGCGGCAAGCCACAGGTGACGGACGGGCCGTTCGCCGAAGCCAAGGAGATGGTGGGCGGCTTCTTCATCATCGAAGCGGCCGATCGCGAGGAGGCCTTGCGCGTCGCATCGCTGCATCCGGCGGCGGAGCTGGGCGAACAGGCCGGCTGGGGCATCGAGGTGCACCCTATCGGCTTCTTCGCCGCGAACCTTCCGGCCTAGTTGTTGATCAGCAGCTGGGCAATGATGCCTGTGGCAATGGCCACAAGCAGGTAATCGCTGCCGCTTTGCACCCAGTGGTAGCCACGGGGCGGCGCGCTCAACCGGTGGCCGCGCCAGTCGTCAACCACGTAGCTGCGGCTGCGGTAGTAGGCCGGCAGCCGGTCGCCGCGGTGAAACCGGTGGTCCGGGCCCGCACCCCGCTCTTCGCGGTACTGCGGGCCGAAGCCGCGGGACTGCTGGTCGAAGCGGGGATCGCGGACGACCTGGCTTTCAACGGACCGCCGCTGGGCTGGCGTATAGGGCTGGGTACGCAATTGCCCCCGCAGGAACTGCTGACGCGCGAGTTCCTGGGCGCCGGCATCCCCGTCGCCCTGGGCAAAAGACGATCCGCTGGTGGCTGTCATCACAACCAGTGCGCTGATATGGATGAGGCGTTTGATCATGATGGCTGCTCCGGATGTAAGAAGTGGAGCGTTCATCCTGGGAGTCTTTCGCACGCCATCCTGTAGGACGGAGCCATCGCGGCGCGTGGCCCCGCTTCGCCAGATGCGGTGCTGCGCACGCTTCGCAAGATGGTCAGGCCAGGCTCTCGAAGATGCGTTCCATCACCGGGGCGATGCGCTTGAGCTCCCTGCGATGGGTGGCGGCCAGCCGGGCCAGCACTTCACGCCCATGCGCCGTCAGATGCAAATCAACCTTGCGTCGATCCGAAGGGGAACGTTCGCGGGCGACCAGCTCTTCCAGCGCGAGCCGGTCCACCAGGCCCACAGCGCTGTTGTGTTTGATGACCAGCTGCAACGCCAGGTCGTTGATCGTGACGGGCACGCCCTCGGGCGTTCCGCGAAGGATCAGCATCGCCTGGTAGTGCTGCGATGT
>JBDTSC010000299.1:0-4911 GCA_039931375.1 Ardenticatenales bacterium | reverse complement strand
CTTCCGCCGGCCCGTGCGGCCCCCCATCGACCTGGACCCACCGATGACCATGACCCAGCCGACCTCGTCCGCCATCCGCCAGCGCTTCCTGGACTACTTCAGCGCGCGCGGCCACAGCGTCGTGCCGTCCGCCTCGCTCGTGCCGGACGACCCGACGCTGTTGTTCGCGAACTCCGGCATGGTGCCCTTCAAGGACACGTTCCTCGGCCTGGAGGAGCGCCCGTACCGCGCGGCGGCGTCCAGCCAGAAGTGCATGCGCGTATCGGGCAAGCACAACGACCTGGAGAACGTCGGCCCCAGCGTGCGCCACCACACGTTCTTCGAAATGCTCGGCAACTTCAGCTTCGGCGGCTACTTCAAGAGCGAGGCGATCGGCTACGCCTGGGACTTCCTCACCCGCGAGCTGGGCATCGATCCCGAGCGCCTCGTGGCCACCGTGCACGCGGACGACGACGAGTCGTACGCGCTGTGGCGCGACCAGATCGGGCTGCCGACGGCGCGGATCGCCAAGCTGGGGGACAAAGACAACTTCTGGATGATGGCGGACGTCGGGCCGTGCGGCTACAACTCGGAGATCCACTTCGACTTCGGCCCCGCCTACTCGACCCGCGGCAACACCGCGCCCGACGCGCCGTTCGACAGCGAAGACGGGCGCTGGATGGAGATCTGGAACCTCGTCTTCATGCAGTTCGACCAGCAGCGGGACGGCTCGCGCAGAGCCTTGCCGCGCACGGGCGTCGACACGGGCATGGGCCTGGAGCGCGTCAGCGCCGTGCTGCAGGGCGTGTACGCGAACTACGACACGGACCTCTTCCTGCCGATCATGGACGCCGTCCAGTCGCTCCTCGAACACAGCCCCGACGAGCGCGCGGCCCACGAGATCGGCTACCGCGTGCTGGCGGACCACGGCCGGGCGATGACGTTCCTCATCGCGGACGGCGTGATGCCCGGCAACGACGGCCGCTCGTACGTGCTGCGATTGGTCATGCGCCGGGCGATGCGCTTCGGCCGCCAGGTCGGCTTCGACGGTCCGTTCCTCGGGCGGATCGTCGAGTCCGTGATCGATGTGATGGGCGGCGCCTACCCGCAGCTCGTCGAACGCGCGGACTGGATTCGCGACGTCGTGGCCGAAGAAGAGGCGCGTTTCGCCCGCACGCTCGAGAGCGGCCTTGGCCTGCTGGACGAGGTGATCGCAATCGTGAAAGCCGCCGGCGGTGACGCGATCGACGGCGCGGACGTCTTCAAGCTCTACGACACGTTCGGCTTCCCGCCCGACCTGACGCGCGTCGTGGCCGAGGAGCATGGCCTGGGCATCGACCAAGCGGGCTTCGATGAGGCGATGACGGACCAGCGCACCCGTGCCCGGGCCGGCGGCAAGTTCACCGCCGGCGATCGCGCCGAGCGCTACCGCGCGATGGCCCTGACCGAGACGCTATTCGTGGGCTATGAGACGACGTCTGAAGAGGGCCGCGTGCTGGCGATCCTCGTCGACGGCCAGTCGGTCGACGCCGCCCGCCAGGGCGACGAGGTCGAGATCGTGCTGGACGCGACCTCGTTCTACGCCGAGAGCGGCGGGCAGGTGGGCGATGCCGGCCGCATCGATGGGTCCAACGGCCGCGTGCACGTCACGGACACCGTCCGGCCGATCCGCGGCGTGACCGCCCACGTCGGCTGCGTCACCGAGGGCCAGCTGCGCGTCGGCGACGCCGTCGTCGCGGCCGTGGACACGGAGCGGCGCGACGATGTGCGGCGGAACCACACCGCGACCCACTTGCTGCACCACGCGCTCCAGACCCTCGTCGGCGAGCACGCCCAGCAGCGCGGCTCGCTCGTGGCGCCGGATCGGCTGCGCTTCGACTTCGCCCACCTCAAGGCCCTGTCATCCGACGATATCGTCCGCATCGAGTCGGCCGTGAACGCGATGGTGCGCGCGGATACGCCCGTCTCCGCCGCCGAGATGCCCATGGACCGCGCCCGCGAGGCCGGCGCGACGATGCTGTTCGGCGAAAAGTACGGCGACGTCGTGCGGGTCGTGGCGGTCGACTCGGTGAGCAAGGAGCTTTGCGGCGGCACGCATGTGGCGCGGACCGGCCAGATCGGCTTGTTCTTGATCACCAGCGAACAGTCCGTCGGATCCGGCCTTCGCCGCATCGAAGCCCTGACCGGCCGCGAGGCCGAGCGTACGGTGCGCGAGAACTCGCGGCGGCTGCACGCTCTGGCGGAACGCGTGAGCGCCCAAACCGTGGATGGCGTCGAGCAAAAGGTCGATGAGCTGCTCGCCCGCGCCCGCGAGCTCGCCCGCGAGGTCGCCGCCGCGCGCGCAGGGCAGGCCGCTGCGGGCGCTACGGGTCTTGCCGACACGGCCGTCGACGTCGACGGTGTGCCGGTGTTGGCCGCGACGGTCGAGGCGGACACGATCGAGGCGCTGCGCACGATGGTCGACGCGCTGCGCGCCGCCGTGCCGAACGGCGTCGTCGTCGTGGGCGCCGTGATCGACGGCAACCCACGCGTGATCGCCGCGCTCAGCGACGAGCGGGCGGCCGAAGGGCTGCACGCGGGCAAGCTGGTCAAAGCGCTGGCCGAGCGTCTCGGCGGCGGCGGCGGCGGGCGCGCCACGGCGGCCGAAGCCGGTGGCCGCGACGCGGCCGCGTTGCCGGACGCGATGGCGATGGTCGTCGACCTCGTGCGCGCGCAGCGGCAGGCGTCCGTTGCGTAGACCGGGCATGCGTTCGATCGGGCGACGTTGGCGGTCGGCGGGGCGCGCCGGCACGCCGCGACTGCGAACTGTACTGCGGCCGCGACCATGATCGGCCGCACCCTGGCCGTCGACTACGGTTCGCGCCGCGTGGGCCTGGCCGTGTGCGACGGGCTGGGCATTACGACGCGGCCGCTGGCGACGATCGACCGCCGCGTTCGGCCGGACCTCGTCGCGGCCGTCGTCGAACACGTGCGCGCCGAGGAGGCCGTGCGCGTCCTCGTCGGCATCCCGCGGCTGGCCAGCGGCGATGCGGGCGCGGTGGCGGCGCCCGCCCTGGCGTTGGCGGATGCGCTTCGCGCGGCGCTCGGCGGGGTCGTCGAGGTGCTCGAGGCGGACGAGGGCAGCACGAGCCAGGAAGCGGCCGCGCGCCTTGCGCTGGGGCGCGGCGGGCGGGGCTGGCAGCGGGGCGCGCAGCGGAGCGGCGACGGCCGGCCGGCGGACAAGGGCGCGATCGACGCGGCGGCGGCGGCGGTGTTGTTGGAAGGGTGGCTGTACGAACAGCTCGCTGGATCGGAGCGTTAGGATGGCGGAACAAGGCCGTGAGGAGGGCGTCGTCACGGGCGCTAACGTGGATGCCACGGTGGATGCCGACGGCGCGAACGGCGTGGGCGGGTCCGTGCGGGAGGGGTTGTCGAGTGCAGACCCTGCCCAGGCCCGGTCTACCACGCCGCCCGCGCCCCCGGCGCGACGGACGCGGCGCCGCAAAGCGCTGTGGTTCGCGCTGATTGCTCTAGTGCTCTGCGGTGGCGCCTCGTGGATGTTCGCGGGCCGCACCCTCGTGACGATCGCCGAGCAGCTCTACCTGGCCGTCGAGCGCAGGCGCGGCGCGGAGTTGCCACCGAGCGACGACCCAACGCCGATCACATTCGTGATCGAGCAGGGAGAAACCCTCACCGCCGTCGCCCAGCGACTCGAACGGGACGGGCTGATCCGAAGCGCCCGCTACATGATCGAGTTTCACAAGGAGAAGTCATATTTCAAGAGTGGGGACGGCGATCACCTGATCCAGGCCGGCGAGCACACCTTGCGGCGGAACATGAGGCTGCCTGAAGTCTACGACGCCCTGCTCAGTACGATCAGCCACGACGTCACCCTGACGCTTGTGGAGGGCCAGCGAGCGGAGGAGGTGGCCGACGCCCTGTCCGCCGCTGGCGTCGTCGACCGTGCGCAGTTTCTCTCGCTCGTAGCGGATCCTCCCCCGGCGACGTCGGCCACCAGCGATACGCTTACCATGGCCGTCCCGGCGATCATCGCGGCACGCGCGGTGCCGTCCCTTGAGGGCTACCTCTATCCGGACACGTATCGCTTCGCGCCAAATGCCGGCACCCTGCGGACGCTCGAACGAATTCTCGCCACGTTCGCCGAAAAAGTCCCGGCGGACCTCGACGCCCGCGCCAAGGCCGTCGGCCTCGACGACGCATCCGCCGCCATCACGCTTGCCTCGATCGTCCAGCGCGAGGGCGTTCGCGCTGACGAGCTGCCGAAAATCGCCCGCGTGTACTTGAATCGCCTGGCGTCGCCGCCCTACATCCTCAACGCCGACCCGACTCTCCAATACGCCCTCGGCTTCCAAAGCGACCCGCTGCCCGGCACGTGGTGGAAGCGCCCGTTGTACGACGCGGACAAGCAGGTCGACTCTCCCTACAACAGCTACCTGCTGCCCGGCTTGCCGCCCGGCCCGATCGCCAGTCCCGGTCTGGCCGCCATCGAGGCGGTCCTCGCACCCGCCGACGGGCCGTGGATGTACTTCGTGGCCAGCGATGCGTGCGATGGGACGCATGCGTTCGCGGTGACGTACGAGGAGCACTTGGCCAACGTCGGGCGGTACGTGGCGGCGGGTTGCGGGGGCTGATCGGGCGTTAGCGGGGCGGGCGCCAGGCGGCAGGCGGGTCGCAATGTATTGATACAGGGGAGATTGACAGGGCCGAACTGGGGCTCGGCGGTCCGTGGGGGGACCAAGGGTTGGCCCTAGGGTTGGCCCAAGGCGTGTGGTCCAGGGCCACCAGCCACGCGGCGACACCGCTCAGGGCTTGTCCTCCACGATCCGTGCCACGCCCGCGCATGCCGCTCCCACCAACCCCGCGTCGTCCCCCAACGTCCCGCGCACCACGCCGCCCGCCCGCCAGCCAGCGCTCATCGCGTTCGCCTCGATG
>JBDTSC010000298.1:0-4930 GCA_039931375.1 Ardenticatenales bacterium | reverse complement strand
GCCGTCCAAGGCGGCTTGCTGGCCGCGACCGTGGCGCAGCAAGCGAACCGCTTGCAGGGTTCGGACGCGCGAGCCCGCCACTATGTCAAGCCGGCGGTGCAGTTCGTATCGGCCAAGATCGTGGCCTACACCCTTCTCGGCGCGCTCCTGGGCTGGGCCGGCCGGCTCGTCACGCCTCGATTCCAGGGCACGCTCCAGGTCATCGTCGGCGTGTTCATGGTGCTCATGGTGCTCCAGCTCTTCGATGTCCATCCGGCCCTGCGCTACCTGACGCCGCGGCCGCCCAAGTTCGCCCAGCGGTTCATCCGCCAGCGATCCAAGGACGGGAGCGCATGGACGCCCTTCATCCTCGGGGGGCTGACGGTGCTCATCCCGTGCAGCGTGACGATGGCGATCGAAGGGCTGGCCATCGCATCGCACGACGTGACGCGCGGCGCCCTGATCATGGCGGCGTTCACGCTGGGCACGGCGCCGCTCTTCCTGGGCCTGGCGACGGCCGGCTCGATGCTCGGCAAGGCGAACTATCGCGCCTTCAAGCCGTTGGCGGCGGTCGTCGTCGCCGGCATCGGGCTGCTGTCGATCGTGTCCGGCGCCCGTTTGATGGGTTGGACCGGCGGATTGCCCGGCCGCGCGGCTGGCCCAGCGACCATCGCGAACGTCGACCCGCCGGTGGTCGCCGGCGACGGTGGCGGGGCGGCGGCTCCCTCGTTTCAGGAGGCGACGGTGTATGCGCGCGGAACGTACGAGCCGGCGCGCATCCAGGTGAAGGCGGGCGTGCCCACCCACCTCAAGCTCGTCGCCGAGGGCGCGCGCGGCTGCATCCGGTCGTTCACCGTGCCCGCGTACAACCTCCAGGCGCAGCTGCCGGAGAACGGCGAGACCAGCCTGGATCTGCCCGCGGCCGCGCCGGGCGAGATCGTCTTCACCTGCAGCATGGGCATGTACAGCGGCGTGATCGAGGTGCTCCAATGAAGATCGACTTCATGCGCCGTCCGCAGCCGTCCGCGGAAGGCGCGGCCACGCTCGCCCTGGCGATCGACGGCATGCACTGCAACAGCTGCGCGATGTCGATCGACTGGGAGGTCGAGGAGCTCGACGGCGTGTCCGACTCGAGCACGTCGTTCGCCAAAGCATCGACGCGCGTCACGTACGATCCGAGCCGCGTTGCGCCGGACGCCATTCTGGCCGCCGTAGAGCGAGCGGGCTTCACGGCCCGTCCGATCGACGGTCGGCCGCCAACCGCCGAGGAGTTGAGTGCCATGGAAACCGTCACGTTCGATGTCCCCGCCATCACCTGCGGCCACTGCGTCGCCACGATCAAGCGCGTCGTCACCGCCGACGTGCCGGGCGTCCGCGACGTCACCGGCGACCCCGACGCCAAGCGCGTCACCGTCGCGTTCGACGCGCCGGCCACCGTCGAGCAGATCGTGGCGACGATGACCGAGTGGGACTACCCGCCCGCCGTCTGAGCCGCCATCCGCCGCGCGTCGACCTCGGGTCGCCGCCGCCCGCCCGCACCGTTTGCCAGGAGACCTCATATGCACGCATCGATGACCACCCGAACGATCGCGGCCGTCGCCGTCGCGCTGTTCGCCACAACGCTCGTCGCTTGCGGGCCGAGCACGGTCGCGACGCCGGCCGCGTCGCTCGACGCGGCCGTGGCGGGCGACGTCAACACCGCCGGCGACGCCGGCGACGCCGGCCGCGCCCCGATCGACGTCCAGGTGACGGTCGGTGAGTACGCCATCTCGCCGACGCTCACCACGTTCCAGACGGGCGTGCCGTACCGCTTCCTGATCACGAACAAAGGCCTGCTGGCCCACGAATTCCGCATCATGCCCCGCGGCGACACGGCGGCGATGATCGCGATGGTCGGCGCGAACGGCGGCATGACGGGCACCCACACGCACCCGGGCGAGCTCGTCAGCATCGCCGCCGAGCAGTTGCCGCCCGGTGGCCAAACCGAGGTCAAGGCTGTCTTCCTGACGCCGGGCGATTTCGAGATCGGCTGCCACGTGGCAGGCCACGCCGAAGCCGGCATGGTCATCCCGATCACGATCGCCGGCGACACGTTCGCCGGCGCCCCCACGGCGGACCAGCATAGCGACGGCCAGGTGATCGTCGACACGAACCAGATGGCGGACATGCCCTGCCATCGCATGAGCACGACGATCATGGGCCAGTGCAACGGCGCCGACATCGAGCGGCTGATGGCCGAGATGCATGCGAACGGGATGCTCCACATGCACGATGAGGGCGGGATGCCCATGTCGCCGGGTACGATGCCGATGTCCGGCACGATGCCGTTCAGCGGCACGATGCCCATGTCCCCCGGTGCGATGCCGATGTCCCCCGGTGCGATGCCGATGTCCCCCGGCGCCCACGGCGACGATCACGGCGGGATGATGGGCGGTACGGCATCGCCCACGACGCAACCGTAAGCAAGCGCGGAGGAATCGGATGAACGCAGCCACCAAGCCGTCCCTCCAGCGACGGTTGAAGAGCATCGAGGGCCACGTGCGCGGCGTTGCGCGCATGGTGGACGAGGATTCGTACTGCATCGACGTCATCCAACAGATCCGGGCGGTTCAGGCGGCGCTGGAGCGCGTCACGGACCTGATCCTCGAGGATCACCTGAACAGCTGCCTGGTCACCGCGATCCGCGGCGAGGATGCGGACGCCCGCGAGCGCGTCTTGTCCGAGGTGCTCGATCTCTTCCAGGCGGCGCCGCGGCGGCGGTGAGGCTTCGCCGCCAGGCACTGTGTATCACGGACACTGTGCATCACGGACACCGCGCGCAAGAACGAGGGTTGGTCGATGGGAACGATGGACACGCTGGTCGAATCCACCACGCACGCGGCCGAAGCGGAACGCCCGACCGGCGACATCACGCTGCCGATCGAGGGCATGACGTGCGCTTCGTGCGTGCGCACGGTCGAGAAGGCCCTCACCCGCGTCCCCGGCGTGGCGAGCGCGGTCGTCAACCTGGCGACCGAGACGGCCCGCGTCACGTACGCGCCCGAACAGGTCGGGGTGGACGATCTCGTGCAGGCCGTCGACCGGATGGGCTACCACGCCGTCGCGCCGGCCCCGGTGGTGGAGTTCGCGGACGATGCGGACGACGCGGACGACGCGATCGCCGTCGCGGGCGACGCCGAGGCCGAAACGCCGGACGAGGCCCGCCATCGGCGCGAGGCGGCCGACGTGAAGCGACGGATGATCTTCGCGCTCAGTGTGAGCGCCGTGATCATGCTGGGCATGGCGCGGGAGATGCTCGGCGCCACGTTCCTGCCGGCGTTCCTGGCGGACCCGGTGTGGCAGCTGATCATCGCTACGCCCGTCCAGTTCTGGTCCGGCTGGAGCTTCTACCGCAGCGCGATCGCCGCCGCCCGCCACGGCACGGCGAACATGAACACGCTCGTCGCGCTCGGCACCACGGCCGCCTACTCGTTCAGCGTGGCGGCCGTGGCGGATCATGCGCTCGACCTCGGCCTCTTCCCGTGGACCCACGGCGGCATGCCGGAGCTGTACTTCGACACCTCGGCCGCCGTGATCGGCCTGATCCTGCTGGGCAAGTTCCTGGAAGCCCGCGCCAAAGGCAAGACCGGCGCGGCGATCCGAACGCTGATCGGCCTGCAGCCAAAGACGGCCCGCGTCGTGCGCAACGGCGTCGAGTCGGACATCGCCCTCGCGCGGGTGCGCGTCGGCGACGTCGTCATCGTCCGGCCCGGCGAAAAAGTGCCGGTGGACGGCCGCGTGATCGACGGCTTCTCGGTGATCGACGAGTCGATGATCACGGGCGAGCCGATGCCCGTCGAGAAGCGGGTCGGCGACGAGGTGGTGGGCGCCACGATCAACAAGACGGGCAGCTTCCGCTTCGAAGCGACGCGCGTCGGGCGGGATACGGCGCTGGCGCAGATCGTCCGCCTGGTCCAGGAGGCGCAAGGGTCCAAGGCGCCCATCCAGCGCATGGCCGATCTCGTCAGCGCGTACTTCGTCCCGGCGGTCCTCGTGCTGGCCCTCGCGACGGGCGCGCTCTGGCTCTTGTTCGGCCCGTCGCCCGCCGCAAGCTACGCGATCAAGGCGTTCGTGACCGTGCTGATCATCGCCTGCCCGTGCGCGATGGGTTTGGCGACGCCCACTGCCATCATGGTCGGCACCGGCAAGGGCGCCGAGAACGGGATCCTGATCCGGTCCGCCGAGGCGCTCGAAACGGCGCACAAGCTGGACACGATCATCCTCGACAAGACCGGCACGCTCACAACGGGCCGGCCCCGCGTGACGGATGTCGGCGCGCTCAACATCCGCGGCGGCGCCGCCGGCGACCCCGACCACGTGCTGCGGCTGGCCGCATCCGCCGAGCGCGGCAGCGAGCACCCGCTGGGCGAGGCGATCGTCGATCACGCCCGCGAGGCCGGCCTGCGCCTCAGCGATCCGACCGCCTTCGACGCGATCCCCGGCCACGGCATCCAGGCGACGATCGACGGGACGGCCGTGCTGCTGGGCAACGAGCGGCTCATGGCGGACCGCGGCATCGACCTCGGCCCGCTGCAAGCGGAGGCGGCGCGCCTGGCGTCGGATGGCAAGACGCCGATGTACGTGGCCGCGGACGGGCGCGCGATCGGCATCGTGGCCGTCGCGGACACGCTCAAGCCGGGCGCGGCGGAGGCGGTGGCGGCGCTCAAAGGCATCGGCCTCACGGTCTGGATGCTCACGGGCGACAACGAGCGGACCGCGCACGCCATCGCCCGCCAGGTCGGCATCGAGCACGTCATGGCCGAGGTGTTGCCGGACGGCAAGGCGGCCAAGGTGCGCGAGCTTCAGGCGCTCGGCAAGCGCGTCGGCATGGTCGGCGACGGGATCAACGATGCTCCCGCGCTGGCGCAAGCCGACGTCGGGCTGGCGATCGGCACGGGCACGGACGTCGCCA
>JBDTSC010000297.1:0-4943 GCA_039931375.1 Ardenticatenales bacterium | reverse complement strand
CGGCCGCGCTTTGTGGTTCGCCCTGCGAAAACTTGCCCCGCGCACGCACGTTCCCTATCGTTATCGTCAATTGCCCGCTGAGCGCCTTGCTCCGTGGGCGCCGTTACCAACGCTTCATCGTCCGCTTGCTCTTCGCCAGACTGCCTTTGTGTTTGCCGTCGTCGAGTAGGGTGACCAACTGTGGGTCCCCGTGAGCGGAATGCTGATCGACTTTCGCTCATGAGAGGAAAACCCATGACCACCTTTGCTGAGCTCGGCTTCGCCGAGCCGGTGTTGCGTGCGCTGACCGAGCGCGACTACACCATCCCGACCCCCATCCAAGCCGATGCCATACCGGTCGCGCTCGCCGGACGCGACCTCATCGCCTGCGCCCAGACGGGCAGCGGCAAGACCGCCGTCTTCGCGCTGCCGTGGCTGCAGCACCGCACCGAGAGCGCCGGCGGCGGCCGGATGCCCGAGGCGCTCGTCCTCGTCCCCACCCGCGAGCTGGCGATCCAGGTGGCCGACGCGTTCAGCGCGTACGGCCGGTACGTTCGCTTCAAGGTCGCGGCCGTCTACGGCGGCGTCGGCTACCAGAAGCAGACGGACGATCTGCGCCGCGGCGTCGATGTCCTCGTCGCCACGCCGGGCCGCCTCATCGACCATCTCGAGCGGGGCAACGTCCGGCTGGACGGCGTGAAGTACCTCGTGCTGGACGAGGCCGACCGCATGCTCGACCTCGGGTTCTTGCCGCAGGTCCGGCGCGTCCTCCAGGAGGGCCGCGTGCCCAAGGAGGGTCGCCAGACCCTGCTGTTCTCCGCCACGATGCCGCCGCAGATCGCGGCGCTGGCGGCGGACTACCTGCACAACCCCGAGCGCGTCGAGGCCGACCAGCCGAACACGGCCGTCGACCGCATCGAGCAGCGGCTCTACCCGGTGGCCCAGGACCAGAAGCCTGAGCTGCTGGCGCGCTTGCTGCGCGACGAGGACGTCGAGGCGGCGCTGGTCTTCTGCCGGACGCGCCGCCGGGCGGACAAGCTGTCCAAGGTGCTCACCCAGGCGGGCCTGGCGAACGCCGCCCTCCACTCGGACGTCGCGCAGAACAAGCGCGAGCAGATCCTGACGGCGTTCCGTTCCGGTAAGCTCCACCTGCTCATCGCCACGGACGTCGCGTCCCGCGGCCTGGACATCCCGCACCTGTCGCACGTGATCAACCTGGACGTCCCGACGATGGCGGAGGACTACGTCCACCGGATCGGCCGAACGGGCCGCGCCGGGCGCGAAGGGATCGCGATGACGCTCTACTCGCACACGGACGAGGCGCTCTGGCAGGCCGTCGAGGTCCTCACGGACCAGAAGCTGCCGCCGATCACGGTGCCCGACTTCAACTACATCGTCGACGACTCCGAGCCGCTGCTCACCCGCCGCCAGCAAGCCGACCGCAACCGCGCGGCCCGGTCCGCCGGCCAGGGCGCCCCGCGTCAGCGCGGCGCTCGCGCCGCGGCGCCCGCCCCGGCCCGCGGCGCCGGACGCTCGCAGGTCGCGAGCACGAACAGCGCTGCCGGTGGCCGATCGAACGGCGCCGGCCGACCGGCCGCCCCGTCCCGCGCCGGGACGCCCGCTCGCGCTGCGGCGCCGGCGGGCGGCGCCCAGCCGCGCCGGGATGACCGCCGGACGGATGACCGCCGGACCGACGACCGCCGCACGGACGGCGCAAGCCGCGCCGGTGACGGCCGTCGCGTGGACAACGCCGGTCGCGCGGACGGCGGCGTGCGCGGCCGAGACGGCCGACGGCCCGACGCCGCGCCCCGCGCCGGCGCGAACGACGGCCGCGGCAACAACGGCGTGTCCCGCCGCGACGACCGCCGCCCGAGCGAACCGCGCCGCGACGACCGCCGCCCGGTGGAGCCCCGCGCGGCGGAGCGGCCCGCCGCTTCCAACGGCATCGAGCGCCGCCCGTCCGACCTCACGCGCCTGTCCGACCTGTCCGTCGCGGCCCGCCCGCGCATGACGCCCGAGCAGCGCGCCGCGCTCCTGGCGATCGACAGCCCGCAGACGCGGAGCGAAGAGCGATCGTAATCGCCGTCGCCTCGGCGACGCGTGTAGGCCGAGGCGAATCGTTGAGGAGGGGGCCATGGCCCGCATCGAGGTTTCGCACTCGGCCGTCATCGACAGGCCGGCGGCACGCGCCTACGCCATCATCGCGGACTACCGCGAAGGCCACCCGCGCATCCTGCCGACGCGCGTCTTCCACGACCTTACGGTCGAGGAGGGCGGCGTCGGCGCCGGGACGGTCATCCGGTTCGCGATGCGGGTGATGGGCACGGACACGTGGGTTCGCGCACGGATCACCGAGCCCGAGCCGGGCCGCGTCCTGGTCGAATCCGGCCTCGACGGCAACGACGTCATCACGACGTTTACGGTGGACCCGCTGGAGGACGGACGCCGCGCGTCCGTGCGGATCGACACGGTGTGGACGCAGGGCGGGCTGACCGGCTGGGTGCAGCAGCACGTCGCGCCGCGGATGCTGCGCACGTTGTATTCGCAGGAGCTGGCGAACCTGGAGCGGATCGCGGGGGAATAGGCGTTTATGGTTTGTTGGTTCGCAAGACCGTGGCTCGGGTTACACGTTGGCGTGAATAGTCGTAACTTAAGTGTAAACAAAATGTAAATTGAGGAACGATGGGGGGCGACTCACTACCATTGCACGCCGGTTTGCACTTACAGTGACCAAGGCGAAGTCAGGACGTCGTTCGTCGTCCTGCCCGTCTGCTTCGAGGTCGGTGACCGATCGCGACCGCGCTCAGATGGCGCTGAGTGGGTCGCCGATGACACGCCGACGCGCTGTACACAGGAGGAGTGCACGATGGTGGGAAAGGGAGCAAAGTTGGGTTCGAAGTGGTCAACGCTCGGCATCGCGCTCGTAACGATGTTGATCGTTGGAGCGATGGAGTACGCCGTGCTCGGCAGCGGGGTGTCAAGCGCCAAGCCCGCCGAGGCGGATGCTCCCAGCTCGTGCGTGGCCGATCTCAAGAAGTCGGTCGATCCCGAGATGCTCGCGCTCGGCGGCTCAGTGGACGCATCGCTGGTCATCAGCATGACGTGCGGCGCCAAGCGGCTGCCGATCGATCTTGTCATCGTGGCCGACGAGTCGTACTCAATGACGCGCGCCCAAGGCGGGATCGGTTCGGGCGGGCGCACGCCGCCCGCAACGGTCGACCCGATGGAAACCGTACTGCCGGGCCGGACGCCGGGCGGCGGCGGCATCTCGACGCCGGGCGGTAGCAACGGCAACGAGCCGGCCTTCTGCGCCGTGGCCGATGGCAACATCAACCCACCGACCCCGACGCGGACGCCGCGCTTCCCGCAACGTCCGACGCCGACGATTGATCACTCCGCGCCCGAACCGCTCGAACCCGCGGGCAGCGAGGATTTGGTGCGCGAGGAGAAGGACTGGATCCGCGATTTCCTCGACCGCGACGAGATCAAGCGCGATTTGGCCAGCGATCGGCTGCGGATGGCGTTCGTTTCGTTCGCGGGCAAGGCGCAGACCAAGACCAGCCTGACGAACGACGCGTCCGACACCTCGTCCGGCGCGAGTCGGATGCGCGGCTACGACCTATCCAACGTCAAGGCGGGTATGTCCGAGGCCGGCCGCATCCTCAACGGCAGCTCGAGCCGCTCCGAGCTCGGCGACAGCGGGCGGGTGACGATCGTCATCCTGATGTCCGACTTCCAGTTCTGCCTGAAGGACATGCGTGGGATTGGCTTGGACAAAGCCACGACCGTCATCACGGTCGGGTTCGGCCGCAACTTCACCCGCAAGAATGCAGCCGACATGGCCACCGATCGCAGCACGGCGCTGGAGAGCAAGGACCTCAAGGAGGTCATCCACCTCTACGAGGACGTGCTCGGGCCGCCCAAGCCGGTGCAGCTGACGCAGCTCAAGGCCAGCGACCACCTGAACGACAACATGCTCCTCGATCCAACCAGCGTCGATCCGGTGACGGCGACGATCACCGGCCAGCTGATCGAGTGGCAGCTGCCCGTGGCGACGCTCCCGCAGACGCTGACCTACCGGGTGGCGCCGCAGGATCCGGGCACGTTCTCGCTCAGCGAGAGCGCCGGCATCGAGTGGACGGACTCCGACGGCCTGCTGGGCACGGCGCCGTTCCCGGACGTGGTCGTCGAGGTCGTACCGCAGACGGCGACGCCGACGCCCACCGCAACGGATACACCGACGGACACACCGACAGCCCCGCCGACCGCGACGGCCACGCCGACCGCGACCGCGACGCGGGTGCCTGAGGATCTGTACCTGCCGGTGACCATCCGCAACTGGCCCGAGTGCATTCCCGAAGAGCAGACGATCGACGTCGTGCTCGTGATCGACACATCGATCTCGATGCAGGATCCCACCACGGCGGGCGGACAGCCCAAGATCGCCGCCGCGATCGCTGCCGGCACGGAGATCGTCACGCTGTTGAAGCCGACGGATCAGGCGGCCGTGGTCGGCTTCAACTCGACCAGCACGCTGGCGTCGCAGCTGACGAGCGACAAGGCCGCCCTGACCGCCGCGCTGCAGTCCCTGCCCGGCACGATGGCCGCCGGCACGCTGATCGATACGGGCCTGCAAGCCGGGACCGAGGAGCTGCTCAGCCCGCGTCACCTGAGCGCGAACAAGCGCTCGATCATCCTGGTGACGGACGGCGCCCAGTCGAACGGCGACACCGGACCCGTGCTCACCTGGGCCGCGACGGCCAAGACCGCGGGGATCACCGTGATCTCCGTCGGCCTTGGGACCGACATCGACGAGACGTTGCTGCGGCAGGTGGCTTCGGCGCCGGCGCTGTACTTCGCGGTGCCGGACGCGGTCGAGCTGCTGCGGATCTACCGCGAGGTCGCCCGGATCATCCCGTGCCCGTAGCCGGGTAACGGTTCAAGGACGCAAGCGGCGCCGACCG
>JBDTSC010000296.1:0-4950 GCA_039931375.1 Ardenticatenales bacterium | reverse complement strand
AGAGATCGTCTATTGTACATGGTCAGGGCGTCGGGGGTTGGTGTTCCCGGCGAGGCGCTCACCACATGCTACACTTCCGCCAACACCCCCTGACACTCCGCCCCTCGCCCGAAAGCCGTTCCGTGACCCCCGACTTCATCCCGTCCGACCCAACCGTCCTGGCGCTCGAAGACGACATCGCCGACGTGTTCGCGATCCACGAAGTCCGCGTCCAAGGAGGCGGGAAGGCGGTCGTGTTCATCGGCCAGTTCTTGCGCAGCCCGGCGATGGTGTACGAGGCCGTCGCGGAACGGTTCGCGGCGCGCGACCGGGTGCCGGTGCTGCGGCGCGAGAGCGGGCGGGACATCCTGGTCGCGCAGCTTGCGCCGGCCGCGCGCAAGGCCCGCCGGGTGCGCACGAACGTCGTGCTGTTCGTGCTCACGGTGTGCTCGACGCTGTTCGCCGGGACGCTGCAAAGCCTGCCGGAGAGCGCGTACTCGGCCTACGAAGCCTCCCTTCAATCGCTGGCGGTGCCGCCTGGCGCGGCGATGGCGGCGCGGCTGGCGTGCGCGTGGATGGCCACCGGGCGGTTCCTCGGGATGATCGCGGCGAACGCGGGCCACGGCGTGCCGTTTACGCTGGCATTGCTGGGCATCCTGGGCATCCACGAGCTGGGCCACTACTTCACGGCGCGCTACTACAAGCTGAACGTCAGCCTGCCGTACTTCATCCCGTTCCCGAACCCGCTGACCGGCACGCTGGGGGCCGTGATCCGCATCGAGTCGCCGTTCGCGTCGCGCAAGGCGCTGTTCGACGTCGGGATCGCCGGTCCGCTGGCGGGGCTGGCGGTGGCGATCCCGGTGCTGATCGTCGGGCTGTCCAAGGCGTCGCTCATGCCGGTCATCGGGCCGGACATGGGCGGCACGGTGTTCAACGAGCCGTTGCTCTTCAAGTTTTTGGCCTGGCTGGTGGTCGGACCGCGGCCGGCCGGCATGGACCTCTCGATGAACCCGCTGCTCATGGCGGGCTGGTGGGGCCTGCTGGTCACGGCGCTCAACCTGCTGCCGGTCTCGCAGCTGGACGGCGGCCACATCGCGTACGCCATCTTCGGCAAGGCGCAGCGCTACGTGGCCTGGACGATGTACGGCGTCGCCGTCCTGGTCGCGCTGACGACATCGCCCGGCTACATCGTCATGCTGGTCCTGGTCTTCCTCATGGGCCTCAACCACCCGCCGGCCCTGGACGACATCACCGACATCGGTACGCCCCGCCGCGTGCTCGGGCTCGCGACGCTGCTGTTGTTCTTCGCGCTGGCGACGCCGAACCCGATCCAGTCGATCGGCGGGGGCGGCGGCGCGGCGGCGGGCGGGGCGAACGGGGCGGCGCAGGGGTCGGTGTGCCGGGTGGGGGAGTAGGGCGGGGCGGAGATTGAGCTGGCGCCGACTTCATGTTTTTGCGGACAACCACCACCGATTTGAGAGGATGGATCCATGGACCTTGGCGCGTTTTCGGTGAGCTTGGCCGTCCAGGACATCGCGGCCTCGCGGGCGTTCTACGAGCTGCTCGGCTTCACGTCGTTCATGGGCGACGCCACGCAGAACTGGCTGATCATGAAGAACGGCGATCACGTGATCGGGCTCTTCCAGGGGATGTTCGACAAGAACATCCTCACGTTCAACCCCGGCTGGGACGCGAACGCCAACCCGCTCGAGACGTTCACCGACATCCGCGACCTCCAACGCCAGCTGAAGGCCGACGGCGTCGAGTTCGCGAGCGAGGCGGACGAGACCACGACGGGGCCCGCCAGCTTCATCGTCGTGGACCCGGACGGCAACCCGGTGCTGGTCGATCAGCACGTTTAGGCTGGATACCTTCGACGGGGGGGCGCGACGGATCCAACGCATCGTCAGGTGGCATTTTCGGGCGTGATCGTCCCTGCGACATGCCCGTCCTCGTCCAGGGCGACCACGCGGACCCGCAGCCCCATCCCTTCGACGATCGCGGCCAGCGTCGACACCTTCCAGTCCGTCCGTCGCTCCGCCTTGCTGAGGTCGGACTGCGACATGCCGATCCGCTCGGCCAGTGCCTGCTGGCTCAGGCCGCGTCGGCGTCGAAGTTCGGCCAACGACACGGCGGGCGCGTGGCCGGCCAGGGCAAGGGCGCGGCGGCGGGCGATCCAGGCGCGCCACAAAGGGCTCGTGCCGTAGCGCGGGTTCGCGTCGCACAGGCCCAGCACGCGGTCGGCGAGGTCGCTGAACGGGTCAGCGGCGATTGCGCGGAGCAGCGGCTGCCAGTCGTGCAGATCGCCCCGATCGAGCAGATCGTCCAGCGCCGCGTCGCCGCGCGCGGTGAGCGGCGCGTCCGGTGGGTAGTCGAGATGGCGATGGATCACGGGGTACCAACCGGTGGGTGGCCGTCGACCAAGGCATCGAGCATCGCCACCGACAGCGCGCGGCAGGCATCGGCCACGGTGGTCCAATCGCGCCAGCGAGGTGCGAGGCGGCGGTAGTGCGGCAGGTCGACATCGGCCAGATCGTAGGGCCGCGGCTCGGCGAGCTGGCGCGCGATCTGCGTGCACACACGTGCGCCGCCCAGGCCCTGTTGATCCACGTAGTAGCGGTCGATGGCGAGCAGTACGGGAACAGCGTCCGGTCCGAGTTGATCGGCCAGCGCGACGACGTCGAGGTAGTCGCGCGTGGCGTTGCGCACAAGCACGAGCCACGCCTTGATCCGCGTCATCTCGGCAAGCGTCGGCACGCGGATCGGCCCGTGGGGGGTCTGATGGACCTCGATCTCGAGCGGAACGCGCCGGATCAAGTTGCGGATGCCGGTCTCGACGCCGTCGAGCCGACCGAGGATGAGCACCGGGCGCTTCACGCGCGCCGTGATCCAGCCGTCCGTGGCTTCCAGATCGCCCAATACGGCATCGAATCGGTCGCGCAGAACCTCCACGACATGGTCGTCAGCGAGCGAGACGCGGTGGGGGGCATAGACGGCCGCCGCCGCACCGCCGACGAGCACCGCGTCCGGGACGAGCTGCTGTAGTCGGGCCGCCGCTCGAAGGACAGCGTCCCAGTCCGGATCGTTCGAGCGAGCCATGGCATCGTCCTCTGATAGTGATTCTAGACACTACCATCGGTCATCGCAAGCGGCTGTGACCGTTACCGTCGTCCCGAGCACCGATCCGCCGGACACCCGCGAGGAGACTCGAGGGGACCGTCATTATCAGCCACCAGTCGTAAGATTGTGGGATAGCTGGTCAACCAAAGCACCGGCCAGTCCAAGGACGTCGTCATGGACTACCGAGTGGAATTAAAACACGTGGCCACCACGCCCCTGCTGGTGTTACAGCTTCGCGCGACCCAACCCCAACTCTCCACGGTCGTGCCCCACGCCTGCGGCGTCGTCTGGGACTTCGTCCGTCGGTCGGGCATTGATTCCGCCGGCCGCCATGTGGCCGTATACCTCAACGCCAACATCGACCTGGAAGTGGGCGTCGAGGTCGGCGCGGACGCCGCGGGCGGGGGCGACGTGTTCCGGTCCGCAACTCCGGCGGGGTTGGTGGCAACGACGGCGCACATCGGTTCGTACGCGCGCTTGGGCGAAGCGCACGACGCCGTCCTGCAGTGGTGCACGGACCATCAACACCCGTTGGCCGGGCCGAGCTGGGAGGTGTACGGCCATTGGAACGAGGACCCGGCGCAGCTGCGCACCGACGTGTTCTACCTGCTGAACGCCCGGCCGTGAACAACCCGGTGTTGAATCGCCGGGCGTTCGTCGACTGCGCCACGCCCTCTCCTACGCCGCCTTCCGCGCGTCCCGCCGCGCGCGTCACCACGGCCTCGGCCCCCTCACCGCCGGGACTCGGTAGTCTGCGTCCGACAGGGCGACGACGAGCGAGGCGAGCGAGGCGAGCGAGGCGAGCGAGGCGAGCGACTCGGCCTTGGCCAGCACCTTGGGCGACACCGTGGGCGACACCGTGGGCGACACCGTGAACCGGACCGCCGGCCCCGCCTGCTCGATCCCGAGTCGTTGCGCGCGAACGGATGTTCCACTATTATAGCTGTTTGGAGAGCAAATCCAAACGCCGGAGTCACCTCAGTGACCGCTCCCGCACCCGTCCCGATCGTCAACGTCGGCTACCGCTCCACGAACTTCTGGGTCGTCGGCGCCGGGCCGTCGCGCCTGCTCATCGACATCGGCTGGCCCGGCACGCTCGGGCTGATGCGCGCCAATCTGACGCGCATGGGCATCCCGCTGTCCGAGCTGCGCTACGCGGTCGCGACGCACTACCACATCGACCACGCCGGCCTGGCCCAGGAGCTGAAGCAGCTCGGCGTACCGCTGCTGGTCCTCGAACCGCAAGCGCCGTGGATCCCGCGCATGGCGCGCTGGACCAAGCCCCAGGATCACTACGTCGACATCACGATGCACGACAACGTGACGATCCCGTTCACCGAGAGCCGCGCCGTGCTGGAGCGGCTCGGCCTGGCGGGCGAGATCGTGCCCACGCCGGGGCACTCGGACGATAGCGTCTCCGTCGTACTCGACAACGGCGCCGCGTTCACCGGCGACCTGACGCATCCGGCCATGGTCGGCGACGAGGACGCCGCCGTTGTCGCCGCCAGCTGGCAACGACTGCGGGATCACGGCGCGACGACGGTGTATCCGGGGCATGGGCCGGTGCGGGGGTTGGAGGCGGGGGATTGGCTGAATCATGATCGTTACTGACACCGTATCGTGGGGCCAATCCACCATCGAGCTGACGTTCGAGCGATGGGATCCGGCGTTCGACGGCGGCGACGTTTCCTCGGTTAGAGCCATCGTCCTGGCCGGAGACAACGTGCTCGTTGTGACGAACGAACATCAGATGCACATCGTTCCCGGCGGGCGGCCGAAGCAAGGAGAAACGCACGACGACGCTCTGCGCAGGGAGCTGCTCGAGGAGACCGGATGGACGATCGAGTCCGC
>JBDTSC010000295.1:0-4959 GCA_039931375.1 Ardenticatenales bacterium | reverse complement strand
TTCGACGCCCAGAGCGCCACGCGGCGCCGCGTGATCGTCCTGATGGATCCCGAGCCGCCCGTGCAGACCGTGCGCGGCCAGCCGCCGATCGAGGACCCGCAGGCCGTGGCCTACGCGGACCAGCTGCGCGCGGAGGGCGTGCTGGTGATCACGGTGAACCAGACCAGCCCGGTGGCCTCGGGCGACCTGTTCGACAACATCCAGGTCGACCCGCGCGCGATCGGCGCCGGCCGGCCGGTCCACCGCAGGATGCTCGAGCGCGTCCGCCCGGCGTCGCTCGTGAAGAGCGGCACGCTCATCGACGAGCTGCCCGCCAACATGCCGTACGTCGCGAACAGCGCTGTGCCGCCCGCCGTGTGGGACGCGGCGGCGCGCACCCTCACGTGGAACGTGCTCGACCTGCCGTTCAAGACCTCCACGTTCTCGTTCGAGGTCCGTCCGAGCCAGGAGGGCGAGTGGCCGACGAACGTCCGGGCCAAGGCGGACGTGACGGACGGCTGGGATCATCCGAACGCGATCACCTATCCGATCCCGCGGATCCGCGTCTACGGCGAGGCGCCGCCCACGAAGACCCCAACGCCCACCCGCACCCCGACGCCCGAACCGACCCCGTCGCCGCGCCCGACCGGCGTGCCGGTGCCGATCTACCTGCCGATCAACCTCAAGATGCAGCCGTGCCAGGCCGAGACGAAGGCGGTCGACATCGCGCTGGTCATCGACACGTCGGGGTCGATGAGCGAGACGACGTCGCCCGCCGGCCCGACGAAGCTCCAGGCGGCCACGGACGCGGCGCGCGCGTTCCTGGGCCAGCTGGTGGCGGGCCGCGATCAAGCGGCGCTCGTCCAGTTTAACAATGCCGCCACGGTGGTCGTGCCGCTCTCGGACGGCGGCGCGCCGGCGATCGCGGGCTTGGCCGCGCTGACGCAGGACACCGGCACGCGGATCGATCTTGCGCTGGACGCGGCGACGGCGGCGCTGTCCGTGCCCGAGCGCAAAGCGACGAACAACCCCGTGATCATCCTGCTCACGGACGGCGAACCGACGGGCGCGACGCCCGACGAGGTGCGAGCGGCGGCGGCGAACGCCAAGCGGGCCGGGATGTTGATCTACACGATCGGCCTGGGCACGTCCGTGGACGTGCAGCTCATGCGGGACGTGGCGTCGCGGCCGGAGTGGTTCTACAGCGCGCCCGATACGGCGGATCTGGCGGCGATCTATGCGTCGATCGCGTTTGAGATTCCGTGCAAGCCGGAGTGGCCGTGAGGGGAGGTTCCGACGGTTTCGCGGGCGCGGATCGGGCTGGACGACGCGGGGTACAAGGGGTGTGGGATGCGGCGCATCCGGGGGATCCGTTGGAGGTGGCGGGGGAGGGTGATCTACGGGAATAGGTAGGCTTGGGACAACGGAATAGGTAGGGTTGCCGCCCGCCTCCATCCCCGAGGACCGTCCCGATGAACGACGATCTGTCCACCGACGATTGCCTGTTGATGGCGGCCGACGTCGGTCAGATCGAGGATGCCGACGGCGTCCGGCGGATATCCAGGCTATGATCGTCGTGAACCCGGCCGGCGCTGGTATCGGCCAGGCCTCGGTCCACTTGTCTCTGCAGAGGGAAAGGCGCCGGACGTGAACGCAGCACCAGACTCGGAACGGACCAGGACTGCGGCGGCAGCGGGCATCGAGGCCCTGTACGAACAGCGAGACTTGCTGCGCGTCACGCTCGAAAGCATCGCTGATGGGATCATTGCGACGGATCCGCAAGGCGGAGTCGTCTTTCTGAATTCTGTCGCCGCGGCACTGACGGGCTGGAGCGCGAGCGACGCGGCCGGTCAACCCGTCGACCGTGTGTACCGCGTCCTCGACAACACCGGCGGCCAACCGATCGAGAGCTCCGTCCTACGGGCACTACGCGGGGCGCGCGCGATCGCGCTGCAGAACCACCACCGGCTCGTCGACCGAGATGGCGCGGAGCGCAGCGTCAACGACTCGGCCGCCCCGATCCGAAACGCCACCGGGGACCTTGTCGGGGCCGTGCTTGTGTTCCGTGACGTAACCGAGCGCGAAGAGGCCGAACGGGCGGTGCACAGGGCGCTTTCGTACGCCGAGGACATCATCCAGACCCTCCGCGAGCCGTTTCTGGTGCTCGACGTAGATTTTCACGTCAAGACAGCAAATCGAGCTTTCTACGAAACGTTCCAGGTACAGGTGGAGGAAACCCAGAAGCGTTCGCTGTTCGACCTGGGCAACGGGCAGTGGAACATCCCCGGTCTGCGAGACTTGATCGCGCGGGTGCTCGAGGCGCCCGACCCTTCGCTCGACGACTTCGAGGTGGAGCACGACTTCCCCGTTCTCGGACGACGGACCATGCTGCTCAACGCCCGGCGCTTTCCTCCGAGCGAGGCGAAGGCCGAGCTGATCCTCTTGGCCATCCAGGACATCAGCGAGCGAAAGCAGCAGGAGAATTCGGTTCGGATCTCTGAAGTGCGGTATCGGCGGCTCTTTGAGAGTGCCAAGGACGGCATCCTCATCCTTAACGCGGAAACAGGTAGGGTCCTGGAGGTCAACCCGTACATGACCACCTTGCTTCGCTACCAGCCGGCTGAGTTCTTGGGCAAGGAACTCTGGGAGATTGGCCTGTTCAAGGATAAGGCGGAGAACGAGACCGCTTTCGTCGAACTCCAGGAGCATGGTTACATCCGATACGACCATCTCCCACTGGTGACCAAGGACGGTGCGACGGTCCCCGTCGAATTCGTGAGCAACGTCTACCAAATGAGCCACCGGGCCGTCATTCAGTGCAACATTCGCGACATCAGCGATCGCAGGCGCATCGAGCGGCAATTGAGTGAGCAGGCCGACGCGTTGGCCGATGCTGGCCGACGCAAGGACGAGTTCTTGGCGATGCTCTCGCACGAGCTGCGCAATCCCCTTTCGCCGATCCTCTACGCCTTGCAGGCGCTTCGCTTGAACGCGAGCGAGAGCGAAGTCCATCGACAGGCGCGCACCGTAATCGAACGACACGTAATGCACTTGGTCCGGCTTGTGGACGACCTGCTCGAGGTCTCGCGCATCACCACCGGTAGCCTTCGCCTGCGCTTGGAACGGGTAGAGGCGAACGCGCTGGTGGAACGAGCCAGCGTCACGATACGGGCGATGACCGAACAAAAACGGCAAACGTTGTCCGTTTCGCTCAACGCCGAACCTCTTTGGCTGGAAGCGGATGCGACGCGGTTGGAACAGGTGGTCGGCAACCTCTTGAACAACGCGTCCAAATTCACGGATGTGGGTGGTCGGATCTGGCTTGGCGTCGAACGGGACGAGAACTGGGCAGTGATCCGGATACGGGACGACGGTACCGGCATCGCCGCAGCCTTTCTACCCCACATCTTCGAGCTGTTCACCCAGGGGGATCAAGCGCTCGACCGCTCGGAAGGCGGGCTGGGAATCGGACTGGCCCTCGTCAAGAGCATTGTCGAGATCCACGGCGGAACGGTCGAGGCCGACAGTGCAGGGCTCGCGCAGGGCAGCCAGTTCGTCGTGCGTTTGCCGCTCGTCGCGGAGCGGACGACGACGGAGGAGCCCTCCGTGCCATCGCCCGCCCCGACAACCGATGCGTTGCGGATCCTAATCGTCGATGACAGTGTCGATGGGGCGAACATGCTGGCGGTGCTCCTGCAAGACGCTGGTCATATTCCGCGCGTCGTGCACTCTGGTCCTGCCGCCTTGCAGCTGGCGCCCGCGTTCGACCCCGACGTGGTGCTGTTGGATATCGGCTTGCCCGAGATGGATGGCTACGAAGTGGCTCGCCGTTTCCGTGCCGATTCTCGACTTGCGCACGTATTGTTGGTGGCGATTACCGGCTACGGACAGGACGTCGATCGGCAGCACTCGAAGGAGGCGGGACTCGACCACCATCTCGTCAAGCCCGTGGACCTTGCCATCCTATCCGAGCTGCTGAATAGCGTAGAGCGGCATAGAAAGTGATGCCATCCAGCACTCGAAGCGCGGATGGCGCGATCGCCGAGAGCCATGACGATTCGGCCACTCGATCGGCGTCTCAGGCGCATGACCAGAGAGTCAAGCGGCTGGAGCACGAGATCCTGAACTGTTTGGGCATCGTTCATCTTGGCACGCACATCCTGGCGACCGCGCGGGAAGACAACGACAAGGTTGCCGAATGGGCGGGGATCATGGAGCATAACCGAAAACAGGCGGTAGAGCTCGTCAACGAGCTCGCGGCGCTCGCACGACACCATCCCGATGACCACCAGACGATATCTCTGGCACAATCCGGCGATGGCGACCAAGAGTTCTAGCGCCTCGCGACCACCGATCGCCCCGGGCGGCGGACGCTGCGCTCCTTGACGCCGCATCGCGGCCGAACCGATACTTAGGTGAAGTTCGGACCGTCCGGTCCACCCCAAGGAGCTGACGGCGTGACAGAACATGTGGTCAGCCGCCGGCTGGAACGGAAGCCGGAAGCCATTTAACCAGGCCGAAGAGGCGAAACGGGATGCCGTACGGGGCGACGGGATCTGGGTCAGGGCGGGGATCGAGGTGAATGCGAAGCCGAAGCCGACGACCTTGGCTGAGGCAGTGTTGGAAGCTGCGCAGGCCGATCTGAAAGTAGCTCAGACCGCGGTCATCGTGGGGATCGATCTCAAGGCGGCGACCGTTATCGGCCAAGAACGTGCCCTCGGTGAGGGCGTAGAGTGTCGCGGTGGCCATGATCAGAGAGAGGCGCTCAGGCTGGTGGACATGGTTTTTCTCCATGGTGTCGATTCTTGGTCGAACCGATACTCTATGGAGATCCGGCTGTGTCCGCCAGCCTAGCTCAAACGTTCTGTCACGCCGTCAGGGGCGGGTGGTGTGATCGTGGGGCGCGGGGTGTGGTGTGGAGGGGCGGGGGGGCGTGCAGAGCCGCAGGGCCTCGGCGGGGGTGGCGGGGCGCCTGAGTTC
>JBDTSC010000294.1:0-4976 GCA_039931375.1 Ardenticatenales bacterium | reverse complement strand
GCCCCGCCTGGCCTCCCCCCCCCTCCCGCGCTATCCTCGCCCCGTGTCCCCCACCCACTCTCCCCGCCCGCTATTCCCGCCTTACCCGCGGCTTCCGCGCCTCCTCGGCAGCTACCCGCCGGTGGCCGATCCGGGTGACCCGTTCGCGCCGGCCGATGGAAAGACGCTGGTGGCGATCTGCGCCGCACACGGCAACGAGCCGGCCGGCGTCGCCGCGGCCCAATCGGTGTTGGCGGCGCTCGAAGACGGGGGAGGGGCTGTTGTCGGCCGGTTCGTCGCGGTCATCGCGAACCGGGCGGCCTTGGTCGCGGGCGTTCGATACATCGACACGGATCTTAACCGACTTTGGACGGACGCTCGCGTCACAGCCCTGGACGGCGATGTGCGATCGCGGGCCCGTGACGTTCCGCCGGGCAGCGGCGATACGGCACGCGTTCCGTCGCCCGTGACAAGCGGCGAGCACGCGGAGCAGGCGGAGCTGCACGCGGCCCTGACCCGCCTCGCCGGCCCGCCCGACGCGCCCAACCCGGATGTCGCGATGATCGACCTGCACACCACGTCGTCGACGAGCGCCCCGTTCGCCATCGCGCTGCCGACGGCGCGGAATCGCCGCCTGCTGGCCGGCGTGACGGTACCGCTCGTGCACGGGCTCGAGACGCGGCTGGCCGGTACGCTCACCTCCTGGCTGTCGCAGCGGGGGCACGCCGCGGTGTCCGTCGAGGGCGGGGCGCACGACGATCCGGGCAGCGCGACGAACCTGGCGCACGTGCTGATGTTAGCGCTGGCGAACCACGGCGTCCTCGCCCGCGACGCGGATGGCGTGGCTCGGCGCACCGCGGAAATGGCCGTGCAAAGGGCCGCGCTCGCGGCGGCGAGTCGCGGGCGTCCACGGTCCGTGGCCGTCGCCTACCGCCACGCCATCGCGCCGGGCGATGGGTTCGTCATGCGCCCGGGGTATCGGAACTTCCAGCCGGTCCGGCCGGGCGAAGAAGTGGCGACGAGCGTGCGGGGACCGGTGCGGGCGCCGATCGGCGGGGCGCTGCTGTTTCCGCTGTATCAGGGCCTCGGCGACGACGGCTTCTTCATCGCCCACCGCCTTTCCACCCGCTGGCCGCCGGCCGCGGTGCGCTCCTTGGAGGTGCCGACTTGAGCACGTCAACGCCCATTGTGCGCGCCGTCGCCCGTCGTTCGGCTCCGCAACGGGCCTTCGGCTGGACCGGGCTTCTGCTCGTCATCGCCGCCGCCGCCCTCGGGCTGGGCGATGCCGCGCGGCGGGCCGCCATCGCGCAGGGCGATGCGCCGCGGCAGTGCGACGTGCGCATGGACAAGGTGGCGGCGCCAGAGCGCGTGATCCTGGGCCAGACCGCCAAGATCACGCTCACCGCGGACGCGCGCTGCGCGGCGGTCGTGCGGCCGCTGCACGTCGCGTTCGTCGTGGACAACACGATCGCCGTCGGCGGGCCGAAGATGGCGGCGCTGCGGCGGGGCGTAGCGTCGTTCGTGGACACGATGGACTTCTCGACGTCGCGGGCCGGGCTGGTCGTGTACTACGGGGTGGTGGACATCCTCTCCGAGCTGACGGCGGACCCGCAGGTGATCAAGGACAAGACGGCGGACTTCTTTCCGCGGCCCGGCAGCGACATGAAGATGGGCCTGCGGGCGGGCGATCTCATCCTGCAGCGCGGCCGAACGCTGGCCGATCGGCCGGACGTCAGCGAGGTGATCGTCCTCATGGCCGGCAACGTCGATACAGGCGACCCGACGGCGCTGATCGCCGAGGCGGATCGGATCAAGGCGCGCGGCGTCACGATCCTTTGCGTCGGCGTCGGCGGGGCGGCGAACTTCACGGTGCTCGAGCAGATCGCGACATCGCCCAACCATGTCTTCACCGAGGCGGACAATGCGCTGCTGGCCGACGACATGCGCGGCATCGGCGAGGGGATCGGGCGGGTGCGGCTGGTCGGGGCGTTCATCACGGACACGCTGCCCAGTGACATGCCGTTCGTCTGGGGCAGCGACGACCCGCCGGCGCGCCCCAAAGGCGCGGCGCTGCTATGGAACTTTGCCGCTTGGCCCGCAGAGGGAATCACGGTCACGTACGAGGTCGAGCCGAAGACGCTCGGGCGCCATCCGACGAACGTCGAGGCGGAGATCGAGCTGCGCTTCGACCAGGGGCCGCCCAAGCGCTATCCGTTCCCGGTGCCCGAGATCGACGTCGTCCTCGCCCCGACGGCGTCGCCGACGCGCACCGCCACCCCGACCGCGACACCCCCGCCGACGCCCACGCCGGTCGTTCTGCCGGCCTACCTGCCGGTCGCGTACCGCCGCTACTGCGTGCCGGATCTGCGCGGCGCGGATTTCGTCGTCGTGATCGACACATCGTCCTCGATGGTCGAGCGGACGGCCGGCGAGCCGAAGCTGGCCTGGGCCACCCTGGCGGCCAGCACGTTCATGGACGAGCTGATCCTGCCCGCCGATCGAGCCGCGGTGGTCGTATTCAACAGCCAGGCGCGCCTGTTGCAGCCGCTCACGCCCAACCTTGGCGCGCTGCAGTACTCGCTCCTTGCGCTCTTCAACACCCTGGGCGGCGGCACGCGCCTGGACCTCGGGCTGCGCCTGGCCGCGGACGAGCTGGCCGGCACGGCGCCCGGCGGCTACCCGGGTCCGGTGCCGCCGCGGTACAAGGATCCCGACCGCGATCGCGTGATCGTCGTCCTCACGGACGGGCAGACGGACGCGGCGCGCACGGAGGCGGTCGCCGACGCGATCCGCGCCTCCGGCGTGACGATCTACACGATCGGTCTCGGCGATTCCGTGGACGCATCGCTGCTCACGCGGGTAGGCGGCGGCGCGGCGCACTACTTCCCGACAGCGGACGGCGCGGCGCTCGCGGACATCTACCGGCAGATCGCCCATTTCCGGGGGTGCCCGTGAGGGCGATGCCTCGGAGCGATTGCGGTTTGAACTGCCGTGCGATATGATCGACATCGCCATTGGAACGAAATCGCGCGCGAGCGTGTCGTACGGGCTATTACGGAACGGTCCGCTGAACGGTCCGCTGAACGGTCCGCTGAACGGTCCGCTGAACGGTCCGCTGAACAGTCCGCTGAACAGTCCGCTGAACAGAGGGGGAAGACGACGATGATGAACGGGTTCACGATCCGACGCGCGCTCGGCGCCATGCTGGTCGCCGCGGCGACGGCGCTGGCGACGACGTCGGCGCATCCGACGGCGCACGCCGCGCCGTCCGAGCTGCCGCAGGCCAGCCGGCTGCTGCAGGGGCCGACGCCGACGGCCGATCCGGACAAGACGTACTACTACCTTGGCGGCTACGCGCCCTGCAATCTCAGGGGCACGCACACCGTGACGCCGCCGACGGTCGAGGAAGGCAAGAACGTTACCATCCACGTCGAGTTCTCCTTCAACTGCGGCACCGAGGAGATCAAGAAGGTCGACATGGTGCTGATGGTCGAGAACACGGGCTCGCTGAAGCTGAACAACGTCAGCGGCAAGCAGCAGCCGCTCGAGAACCTGAAGCTCGGCCTGTCGAACCTCGCCCGCAACATCGACCCGCTGAACGGCTCGCGCGTCGGGCTGGTCCAGTACGGCTGCGACACGCACACGAACCCGCCGATCGGCGACAGCCAGGAGCACTACGACCGCTGGCGCGACGCGATCCAGAAGATGAGCGGCAACCTCAACGGCGGCTCGAACCCGGGCACGGCGCTGCGGGCGTCCTCCGGCCAGATCGCGTCGCTGTCCAAACCGGATCCCTATGATCCGCCGTCCTTCATCGTTATCATCGATGCCGGCGGGGTCCCGTGCAACGGCGCTCCCCGGCCGCAGGCCGCCGATATCGCGGATGCGTGCGATGCCGCCAAGTCGAACCAGGCCACCGTGGTCCTGGTTGCGCTGCGCCCGTCCCAGGGCCGTCTGCGCGGCTGCAACACGCCCGGCTGGTACTTCCGTTCTTCGAACGACAACGGGACGGACCTGCCGCAGATCCTGAACGACATCAAGGACCGGATCTTCAAGGGAGCCAGGCCGAACCGGACGGCGTACGACGTCTTCCTGAACACGTACCTGTGGGAGTACATGGCCGGCACCGGCATCCCGCGCGACGCGGACATCACGTTCCCGGACATCGCCTGGGAAGAGGACCTCGGGACGCGCCGCAAGGCGACCTTCAGCTACCAGTACGAGCTGCGCGCCCGCGAGGGCTCGGCGCCCGCGCCGTGGTCGTCCATCTCGGTGCCGGACGGCGGGATCCCGTCGCCGCTGATCGAGTTCCTGTACAACGATGGCACGAGCGACCAGATCGTCATCCCCGAGTCGCCGTTGTGCATCTACCGGCCGAACAAGGAGGCGCAGGACTGCGGGGCGTTCGTGAGCCAGATGACGGCCACCGCCGTCGCCGCCGCCCAAACGGCCAGCGCGCCGACGCCCACGCCGCCGCCCACCGCGGTGGAAACGTCGACGCCCGGCGGGCCGACTGAGACGCCGACGGACGTGCCGCCGATGGAGACGCCGACGGACACGCCGACGGAGGTCCCGACGGTGATGGGCGCGACGGACACGCCGCCTCCGCCGATCGACACGGCTACGACGCCGCCGACGCAGGTGCCGCCGACGAACACGTCGGCAACGGTCCTCCATGTGGTGTACCTGCCGCTGTCGTACCGCTAGCGTAGATCAGCCTCCGCGCGGCCTCAACCGCCGCGGGAGGACAACGAAGAGGCCCGCGACGCATCGACGTCGCGGGCCTCTTTCTGTTCTGGCGGAGGGGGTGGGATTCGAACCCACGACGAGCTCACACCCGTACGCGTTTTCGAGACGCGCGCACTAGACCAACTATGCGACCCCTCCGAGCAGGCGGCGGAGGATAGCATGGTGGGGGGCGGGTGCCAAGTGGTGGATGGGTGAACGCATTCTGGCGCAGCCCGCGAACGCCCGGAGGATAAATCCTCGGGCTACAC
>JBDTSC010000293.1:0-4998 GCA_039931375.1 Ardenticatenales bacterium | reverse complement strand
CGCGCCTTTCGCTGTCCCACCCAATTTCCCCCACCGGCGATGTGACAGTCACGACCCCCGCTAACGCTACCACGAACCCCCCGGCCTGTGTATAATGACCGATCGCACTGCCGGACGCGTCCGGCGCCTGGCGTACCGGGCAATCGCCCGCCGCGCCGCAATCCCACACGCCACCCATCCCTGCGTGGCCGGCCATGAGCCGGCCCTGGGCGGCGGAGGACCAACGAAAGGGACCGATCACCATGAGCCTTGCCACGATGAAGGAGCTGCTCGAAGCGGGCGTCCACTTCGGGCACTACACGCGCCGTTGGAACCCGAAGATGCGCCCGTTCATCTTCACGGAGCGCAACGGGATCCACATCCTCGACCTGGCGCAGACCGTCGAGAAGCTGACCGAGGCGACGGACGCCGTCCGCAGCTGCGCCGCCAAGGGCGGCACGATCCTGTTCGTCGGCACGAAGAAGCAGGCGGCCAGCAGCTTGCAGGAGGCGGCCGAGCGATGCGGCATGCCGTACGTGATCGACCGCTGGCTTGGGGGCATGCTGACGAACTGGCAGACGATGCGCCAGCGCGTCACGACCCTCCTTGACCTCGAGAACCGGCGCGACCGGGGCGAGTTCGCGATGCTCTCCAAGCGCGAGCAGCTGTCGATCGAGCGCAAGATCGAGAAGCTGAACAAGCGACTCGGCGGCATCAAGCACATGCACGACCTGCCGGACATCATGTATGTCGTCGACACGCGCCGCGAGCACCTGGCCGTCGGCGAGGCGAACAAGCTCAAGGTGCCGATCGCCGCCATCGTCGACACGAACTGCGATCCGGACCCGATCACGTACGTGATCCCCTCGAACGACGACGCGATCCGCGCCCTCAAGCTGATCACGGATAAGATCGCCGACGCGATCATCGAGGGCCGAACGGAGCGCGAGAGCACGCAGGGCGACGTGGGTCCGTCCGAGGATGTCGACACGAGCAAGCGGGTCTACGATCCGTTCGACGAGGACACCGAAGACGAGGCGTGATCGCCCGCCGACAACACAACCCATGATCGTTTGCCCGCCCGGCCCCATTCGCCGGCGGGCGATCATGCGCGACCACGATTGATCCACGGGCATTCCCGACACAAGCCGTTCAAACAAGGAGTCGAACCGACCATGGTGACCACCGATATGATCCGCGAGCTGCGCGAGCGCACGGGCGCCGGCATCCTGGACGCCAAGAAGGCGCTCGAGGCGCACGAGGGCGACATCGACAAGGCGATCCAGCAGCTGCGCGAGCAGGGGCTGGCCAAGGCCGCCAAGAAGGCGATGCGCGAGGCGGCCGAGGGCCGCGTGTATAGCTACATCCACGGCGATCCGGGCCGGGTGGGCGTGCTGGTCGAGGTTAATTGCGAGACGGACTTCGTCGCGCGCACGCCGGCGTTCCAGGGGCTGTGCCACAGCATCGCCCTGCAGATCGCGGCGGCGAACCCGAGCTTCGTGTCGCCCGAGGAGATCCCGGCCGACGTGCTGGAGAACGAGCGCTACACGCTCCTCAAGCAGCTCGAGGCTGAGAAGAAGCCGGACGACATCAAGGAAAAGATCGTCACCGGCAAGATCGAGAAGTGGTACTCCGAGTCCGTGCTGCTGCGCCAGCCGTTCATCAAGGACGACAGCCGGACGGTGCAGGATCTCGTGATGGCCTCGATCGCGGAGCTGGGCGAGAACATCGTCATCCGCCGCTTCAGCCGCTTCGTGCTCGGAGAGAAGGCCTAAGCCTACCCCCGCCGCTGTAATGCGGCGACGTCCATCATCGGCACGGAGGGCGATCAGCGTGAACAGGCCAGCAACGCACGAGGGCGGCGCGGCGCGGGACGTCCGCTACCACCGCGTCCTGCTCAAGCTCTCCGGCGAGGCGCTCGCCGGCCCCAACGGCTTCGGCATCGACCCCGAGGCGGTCCAGTTCGTCGCGACCAAGGTCCGCGAGCTGGCCGCGCTCGGGGTGCAGGTGGCGGTCGTCCTCGGCGCCGGCAACCTCTGGCGCGGCGCCCACAACGATTCGATCGACCGTTCGACGGCCGATCACATGGGCATGCTGGCCACCGTCATGAACTGCCTTGCGCTCCAGAACGCGTTGGAGCACCAGGGGCAGACGGTGCGGGTGCAGACGGCGATCGACATGGCGGCGGTCGCGGAGTCGTACATCCGGCGGCGGGCGATCCACCAGATGGAAAAGGGCTACATCGTCGTGTTGGGCGCCGGCACGGGCAACCCGTACTTCACGACGGACACGGCCGCCGCGCTGCGGGCGATGGAGCTCGAGTGCGACGTCCTGATCAAGGCGACCAAGGTGGACGGCGTTTATTCCGCCGATCCGGCGACCGATCCGACGGCGGTGCGCTACGATCAGCTTTCGTTCAGGCAAGCGCTGGAGGCTGGCCTGCGGGTGATGGACCTGACGGCATTCACGCTGTGCCAGGAGAACGACATGCCGATCATCGTCCTCGACCTCTGGTCGCCGGACAGCATCACGGCGGCCGCTCGCGGGCAGGCCGTCGGCACGCGCGTGAACGGGCACGACAACCCGGCGATCGGCGCGCCGACGGCGATGGCGACGCGCTGACGGGCCGCCAAACGACGCGGCGCGCGATGCGCCCAAGGAGGAGTTGAGGATGCACGGGGAGACCAGCGAAGAGATCCTGTTGGACGCCGACATGCGGATGGACGGCGCCGTCACGTCGTTCAGCCACGATCTGGCCGGCTTCCGCTCCGGGCGCGCCTCGACGGGCCTCGTCGACCGCATCCTGGTCGACTACTACGGCACGCCGACGCCGATCGCGCAGTGCGCCACGGTCGGGACGCCCGAGCCGAACCTCATCACGATCCGCCCGTGGGACGTGTCGACGCTGGCCAAGATCGAGAAGGCGATTCAAACGTCCGATGTCGGGCTCAACCCGTCCAGCGACGGCCAGATCATCCGGCTGTCCGTCCCGCCGCTCAGCGAAGAGCGCCGCGCCGAGCTGACCAAGCTGGTCCAAAAGCGTACGGAAGAGGCGCGGGTGGCAGTGCGCAACGTACGGCGCGATGCGCTGCACGCGCTCGACCGGCTCGAGCACGTCTCGGAAGACGAGCTGCACGGCGCCAAGGACGATCTCCAAAAGCTCACGGACAAGCACATCCAGGTGATCGATCAGCACGGCGAGCAGAAGTCCCACGAGCTGAAAGAGGTCTAGCGCGATGGCCTCCCGCCGGCCCGCCGCCCCGCCGGTCCCGGCCGCGGATGCCCGCGCCGTGGAGGTTCGGCCGCGGCACATCGCCGTGATCATGGACGGCAACGGCCGCTGGGCGCGCCGCCAAGGGCTGCCGCGCCTGGCGGGCCACCGCGCCGGCACCGAGGCGCTGCGCCGCGTGATCGAGGCCTGCGTCGAGTTCGAGGTGCCGATCCTGACGATCTACGCCTTCTCGACGGAGAACTGGAAGCGCCCGCCGCACGAGGTCCGGGGGCTGATGTTCCTGCTCGAAGAGGTGATCGAGCGCCAGTTGGACGCGCTGCACAAGAACGGCGTCCAGATCCGGCACATCGGCTGGCTGGACCACGTGCCGGACAACCTGCGGCGCGCGATCGCCCGCGCCACGGCGCGCACGGCGGACAACGACCGGCTGATCCTGAACGTGGCGTTCAACTACGGCAGCCGCCAGGAGATCGTCCGCGCCGTACGGCGGATCGTCGCGGACGCCGTGCCGCCCGAGGAGATCGACGAGGCGACGATCGAGCGCTACCTCGAGACGGCCGGCCTGCCCGACCCTGACCTGGTCATCCGCACATCCGGCGAGATGCGCCTCTCGAACTTCCTGCTCTGGCAGGCCGCCTACGCCGAGATCTACTCCACCCCGACGCTCTGGCCCGACTTCGACCGCGAAGAGCTTTGGCGCGCGATCGAGGCGTTCGCCGCGCGGGAGCGGCGGTACGGGGGGCGGCCGGAGGAGGCGGAGGGCGATGTGAGCGAGGGCGCGGGCGCCGCCATCGGCGCCGGGCAGACCGGGTGACGGGGCGGCGCGCGGCTCCCGACTGCGCGTCGCGATGCGGCGGAAGACGATGAGCAATCTTGCGGCCCGCGTGCTCAGCGCGGTGGTGATGGTGCCGCTCATCGTGGCGGCGGTGCTGCGCTTGCCGGAGCCATGGTGGGGGATCGCGGTCGGTCTGGTCGCCGCGCTCGCGGCGCGGGAGATCTTGGTGATCGCCGTTCACGCGGGCATGGCGGTCAGCCCGTTCGTCCCGATCGCAGCCTTCGGGTTGGCGACCTTGGGCGGCGGGATGGTTCCCGCGACGGTGCGGCACGACGCCGACGTTACCCTCGCGGCCGTGATCATCGTCGTGGTCGTCGCCTTCCTTGACCAGCTCGTTCGCCCGCCGGATCGTCGGTCCGCGGCGGCTTGGGGACTCGCCGTTGCCGTCCCCATCTACGTGGGCGGGTTGGCGTCGTTCCTGATTCAACTGCGCGACCTCGACGATGGTCCGGGCCTCGTGCTGTTCATGCTCTTTCTGGTCTGGACGAACGACAGCGCGGCCTATTTCGGCGGTCGTGCCTTCGGACGGCACCCGCTCGCGCCGGCGTTGAGCCCGAAGAAGACGTGGGAGGGCCTGTTGGCCGGGACCGTCGGTACCGTCGTCGTCGGACTCGGTCTCGCGTGGACGGCCGCCCATCTGAGTCCGATCGCCCTCACCGTGCCGTCGCTCTTGTATGTCATGGCGGTCTGCATCGCGGTGTCGGCGGCCGGCCCGCTCGGCGACCTGTCGCATTCGTTCATCAAGCGGCAGTTCGGCGCCAAGGACTCCTCGCACCTGATCCCCGGCCACGGCGGCGTCTGGGACCGGATCGACAGCCTGTTGTTCGCGGCGCCGGTGGTGTATTTGGCGGCGCGGTTGTTGGGAGCGTAGAGGTGGCAGCGTTGGGTGGGCGGAAACAACGGCTGAAGCCGTCGCTGGGGGTGGCCTGCGGCCACCGCGCGCCTGCCTTCG
>JBDTSC010000292.1:0-5016 GCA_039931375.1 Ardenticatenales bacterium | reverse complement strand
CTGCATGGGGTGTTGGTGTTTCGCGCCACGGTTGCGATGACCGACGGCACGTCGATGACCGGCGGCGCCTCGATGACCGACGGCACGTCGATGACCGGGTGTAGGGGCGAAGCATCCGCCGCGATCCCCAACCGCAATCCGAATGCTCCATCACCCGCGGATGCTTCGCCCTCCTGCAACACGACGTACCCCCACGGCCCGACGCCCGACGTCCTCCGTCCCATCGGAACCCATCCGGGTTCGGTCGGCGCCGTCATCCAAAATTTCAAATCGGTGGCCGGGCGGCGAATTCGCGTTGTGTGGAAGGGCGAAGCATCCGCCGCCGACGGTTGTCGCGATTGGCGGTTGGGGATCGCGGCGGATGCTTCGCCCCTACGGGGGGGGCGGGCGGGGGGGGCGGGGGGGGCGGGACGACCGAACCCGTCCCCCGTCTGGCAACGAAACTACCACGAACACATCGTTCGCGACGTGGACGACCTCGATCGGATTCGGCGCTACATCCGCGACAACCCGCTTCGGTGGACATTGGATGGCGCACAACGGCGATAGGGCGCCGCCGTCCTGGATCGCTCCCCAACCCCCAACGCGCCCGTGTTAGAATCCCGCCATGCCCTCGCCACCCCCAACCCCAACCCCCTCGCGCGTCCTGGTCATCGGCTCCGGCGGCCGCGAGCACGCGCTGGCATGGGCGATCGCGCGGTCGCCGCATGTGGTGCGCGTCGTTGTCGCGCCCGGCAACGGGGGGACGGCGCGGGAGGCCAAGTGCGTCAACGTCGACGTGAAGGCCACCGACATCGACGGGCTGGTCGCGCTGGCGGCGGCGGAGGACGTCGACCTCGTCGTCGTCGGGCCGGAGGACAGCTTGGCGGCGGGGGCGGTGGACGCGTTTCGCGCCGCGGGGCGATCGGTGTTTGGGCCGACGCGGGACGCGGCGCGGATCGAGAGCAGCAAGAGTTGGTCGCGCGCGTTCATGGCGCGGCACGGCATCCCGCACCCACGGTTCGTCGACACGCACGACTTCGACTTCGCGATGGACGCGGTCGCCAGCATCGCGACGGGCGACGGTGCGCATGCGGACCGCGGCTGCGTCGTGAAGGCGGACGGGCTCGCGGCAGGCAAGGGCGTCGTCGTGTGCGATACGGTGGACGAGGGCCGGGCGGCGGTGCGCTCGATGATGTTGGACGGACGGTTCGGGGCGGCCGGATCGAGCGTCGTCATCGAGGAGCGGATGGTCGGGCCGGAACTGTCGATCATGGCCGTCACGGACGGGACGAACTATCGGCTGCTGCCGTGCGCGCAGGACCACAAGCGCATCGGCGACGGGGACATGGGGGCGAATACGGGCGGCATGGGCGCGTACGCGCCGGCGCCGATCGCCACGACGGAATTGATCGCGCGAATCGAGGCGACGGTCATCCGGCCGGCGCTGGAGGGCATGCGCGCGGAGGGGCATCCGTTCACGGGGTGCCTGTATGCGGGGTTGATGCTCACGGATGCCGACGCGACAGGTGATGGGTTGGATAGGACGGATAGGACGGATAGGACGGATCGGTCGGATGGGTCGGATGGGACGGGACCGGCGTCGACACGGCCGGCCGTCGTACCCAAGGTGGTGGAGTTCAACGCCCGCTTCGGTGATCCGGAGACGCAGGTCCAGCTGCCGCTCGTGGTGTCCGACTTCAGCGCGCTCCTGGCCGCCGCCGCGGCGGGCGACGTGATGGCGGCGCCGTACGAGCTCGCGCCCGCGTCGGCGGCGTGCGTCGTCTTGGCGGCGCCCGGGTATCCGGGGGCGGCGACGACGGGTGGGCCGATCGAGGGGCTGGATCGCGTCGACGGGCGGGCGGGGGTGACGGTGTTTCACGCGGGGACCCGGGTCGTTGATGGCGACCCTCACCCCGGCGAGCCAGCTCTCACGGTCCTCACCGCTGGCGGCCGTGTCCTCGACGTCACGTGCGTCGCCGACGACCTCGCGTCCGCGGTGCGCGGCGCCTACGCGGCGATCGGCGCCGACAACGACGGCGTGTCGTTCGACGGGATGCAGCACCGGCGCGACATCGCGCACCGCGCCCTCGAGACGGCGACGTCGGCCGCATCCGCCAAGACGTCGGGACCGCGGACATGACCCGGCCGCTCATCGCCACGCTCGGCAGCCACTCTGCACTGCAGATCCTGCGCGGGGCGCACGACGAGGGGCTGGCGTGCGCCGTCGTGGCGCCGGCCGGCAAGGACGCGCTGTACCGGCGCTACCCGTTCATCGACGAGGTCATCACGATCCCGACGTACGACCACTTCGAGGGGCTCGAGGACGATCTGATCGCCCGCCAAGCGCTGCTCGTGCCGCACGGCAGCTTCGTGGCCTACCTGGGCGAGACGACGAACCAGACGCTGCGCGCCGGCTACTACGGCAGCCGCGCGGTGCTGAAGTGGGAGAGTGATCGCGACCTGCAGCGGCAATGGCTGACGGCGGCCGACGTGCCGATGCCGGCCGGGTTCGCGTCCGCGGACGACATCGGCGCGGACGATTGGCCGGTGATCGTCAAGACGTTCGGTGCGGCGGGCGGCCAGGGGTACTTCCTGGCCCGCTCGCGCGACCATCTGGACGATCAGCTCGGCGCGCTCGGCGGCGCGCCGCACACGATCCAGCGCTACATCGTCGGCGTCACGCTCTACGTCCACTACTTCCAGAGCGTCGTGCACGATCGCCTCGAGATCCTGTCGATGGACCGCCGCTACGAGACGAACGTCGACGGTATCGGCCGGCTGCCGTGGCACGTGCAGCAGGCGATCGAGCCGGTGCCGAGCTACGTCGTCGTCGGCAACAGCCCGCTCGTGCTGCGCGAGTCGATGCTCGAGGAGGCGTATCGCATGGGCGAGCGCGTCGTCCAGGTCGCCCGCGAGCGGATCGACCCACGCGGCTTCTGGGGGCCGTTCTGTCTGGAGACGATCATCACGCCCGACCTGAAGTTCCACGTGATCGAGATCAGCTGCCGGATCGTCGCCGGCACGAACTTGTTCGTCGACGGCAGCCCGTACGCCGCGCTGTGGTTCGACGAGCCGATGAGCACCGGCCGGCGGATCGCGCGCGAGGTGCGCGATGCGCACGCGGCCGGGCGGCTGGGCGAGATCGTGACGGGGGAGGTGCCGCGGTGGGAGACAGCATGACCACCTGGCTGCAAGACGCCGTCGCCCGCCTCGCGCCCGACAAGCTCGCCGTCGCCACGCTGGGCAGCCACTCCGCGCTCGAGATCTGCCGCGGCGCGCAGCTCCAGGGGCTGCCGACGCTGGTCGTAGCGGAGAACGGGCGGCATCGGACGTACGCCGAGCACTTCGCGTCGGACGAGGGGACCGGGCGCGGGTGCGTCGACGCGACGATCCTGGTGGACCGGTTCAAGTCGGTGCTGGCGCCCGAGGTGCAGGCCGAGATGAACGCGCGGCACTGCGTCTTCGTGCCGCACCGCTCGTTCGAGGTCTATGTGGACGATTACGACGCGATCGAGAACGACTTTCACGTGCCGATGTTCGGCAACCGGCGGCTGCTGCGGATCGAGGAGCGGGACCAGCACCCGAACCAATACGATCTGCTGGACGCGGCCGAGATCCGCCACCCGCGGTTGTTCGCGAGCCACAAGGACATCGACCGCCCGGTGCTGGTGAAGGTGCTCGAGGCGGAGCGGGGGTTCGAGCGGGCGTTCTTCATCGCCCGCACGCCCGAGCACTTCGAGGCCGTCGCCGAAGAGCGGCTGGACGCCGGGACGATCACCGAGGCGGGGCTGCGCGCGGCGACGATCGAGGAGTTCGTTCTCGGGGCGCACGTGAACTTCAACTTCTTCCACTCGCCGCTGACGCGCCGCGTCGAGCTGTTGGGCACGGACACGCGCCGCCAGACGAACATCAGCGGCCTGGCCACGGTGCCGGCGGCGCTGCAAGCCGAGATCCTCGACGCGATCCCACCGAAGTACGAGGAAGCGGGGCATGTCGCGGTCACGGTGCTGGAGAGCATGCTCGAGATGATCTTCGAGGCCGGCGAGCGCTTCGTCGCCGCCGCCGAGCGGCTGTATGCCCCCGGCGTGATCGGGCCGTTCGCGCTGCAGAGCATTGTCGTGCCCGGGCCGCCCAAGAAGGACTTCGTGGTCGTCGACGTCAGCCCGCGGGTGCCCGGATCACCCGGCATCAGCGCCACGCCGTACAGCGCGTACCTGCACGGCCGGAGCGTCAGCGTCGGGGAGCGGATCGCGATGGAGCTGCGGGCGGCGGCGTACAAGGGACGGCTGGGCGAGGTGCTGACGTAGAGAGTTCGACGACGTCGACGGGTCGGCGCGCGGTGTGGTGTGACGACCATGGTCATGGTCCGGGCGAGTCGTACCCTGACGAGTATCGTTTGCGAAGAGGAGGGATGAACCGATGATGCACGCCAACCCACGCGTCGCCATCCTGATGGGCAGCGACAGCGACCTGGGCGTCATGCGCGCCGCGGCCGACATACTCGATCGGTTCGCCGTGCCGCACGAGGTGCGTTTCTTGTCCGCGCACCGTTCGCCGGCCGAGACCGTCGAGTACGTCGAGGCGGCGCCGGACCGAGGCGTCCAGGCGTTCATCTGCGGGGCGGGCATGGCGGCGCACCTGGCGGGCGTCGTCGCGGCGCACACGTCGCTGCCGGTGATCGGGGTGCCGCTGCGCAGCGAATCCGCCGGGCTCAACGGCGTCGATGCGTTGTATAGTACGGTGCAGATGCCGCCGGGCATTCCGGTCGCGACCGTCGGCATCGGCCAGGCCGGCAACGCGGCCCACCTGGCGGTCCGCATCCTGGCGCTCGGCGATGCGTCGCTGACGGCGATGCTGGCGGAGTACCGCGCTGAGCTGGCGGACGGGCTGGTCACGAAGAACGCGCGGCTGGACGATATCGGGATCGATGCCTACCTGGCCGATCGAGGAAAGACGCCATGACCACGCTTACCGACGATCTCGCCCGCCTGGGCGCCATTCCGACCACCGACGTGCTGACCGTCGACCTGCCGT
>JBDTSC010000291.1:0-5017 GCA_039931375.1 Ardenticatenales bacterium | reverse complement strand
CCGCCATCGCCTCCTTCACATTGCTCTCCCCGAACACCAGCGCCGTCGCGATCGTGTCCGCCTGCTCCTTGCCGTACAGCTTCTCGACGACGTAGAGCGCCGCCTCGTAGCTCGCGAGCCCGCCGGCGGACGTGATCAGGTTGCCATCCACGACGATCCGCTGGCCGTTCACGACCGTGCACTGCGGGGTGCGCGACTGCAGGTCGGAGGTGTCCGTGTGGAACGTCGTCGCGTTCTTCCCGTCCAGCAGGCCAGCGGCGCCGAGCAGGAACGCGCCCTCGCAGTGGGACGTGACGTACTGCGCATCCTTGGCCGTGGACTTGATCCAGTCGATCACCGGACCGTTCTTCGGATCGTCCGACAGGCTGCCGCCGCCGCTGGGGACCACGAGGACGTCCACGTGGGGCGCGTTCGCGATCGTGTAGTTCGCGTGGAACGGCAGCCCCTCGTACGTGGTCTGCTCCTTGTCCGTGTCCGAGACGACGAAGACGTTCATCTTGTCAGCCGGAACATGATGGTAGACGTCCAGCGGACCAGCGAACTCCGTGATGAACGGCTTGTCCAGCAGCAGGATGCCGACGTTCGTCTTGCCGGCGTCGGCCGCATCGGCGCCGGGGGCCGCTGCGTCCTTGCCGTCGGCCGCGTTGCCGCAGGCGGCCAGGGCCAGGGAGACGCCCACGACAGCGACCATCGATACGGAACGGGTATGGAACATACGGAACATCGGTCAGACCTCCATGTCACAGGGTCGATAACACGCTGAGCGATGGCGAGCCACCGCGTGTGCGGCGTGCGGCCGCCTGGGGCGTCCGCCGCGGGCGAACGCTGAGCACGAAATGATCCCACAAAACGAAACGGGGGCCAGCAAAGGCCCCCGTCTCGCGCCGCGCAGGATGACGACTACGGCAGCAGCGCGGTCGGCGCCTCTTTGGCCAGCTCCGCTTCGACGACGGCGGTCAGGGTGGCCGGGTCGTACTCGCGCGAGACGTAGACCACGTTGCCATCCTTGCCGATCACGACATCGACCGGATACGGGTTGAGCCCTCTGTAGTTCTTAACGAGCGCCTTGTAGGTCGCGGTGTCGGGATCCTCGAGACCGATCGGATAGGTAACGCCGCTGGAGCGGGTGAACATGGAAACACCGTCGGACTTGTCCCCGTTGGGGTCGATGGCGGCCACGACGAGACCCTTGTCCTTGTACTTCGACCACAGCCGATCCTCGATGTCTGGCAACTCCAGACTGCAGACCGGTCAGAAGGTGGCGAAGTACGCCAACACCGTCACTTTCCCTTGGCCCTCGGCGGTCGACCAGGCCGACCCGTCCAGGAGCGTGACCTTCGTCTCCGGCAGCGGCCGCCCGACACCGAGACCCGAGCGGTTGGCGGTCAGGTATGCGGTGCGGGTCGGCTGCTCGGGATCGTCCGTCCACAGGTGGAGCGTGCTGGCGACGGTGTCCGTGGCCTTCGCGGTGTAACGGATCTCGATGGTCGCCTTCTCGCCGGGCGGGATCCTGACCTGCTTGGGGCTGACCGCGAAGTCCTCCCCTTCCGTCCAACCGTCGAAGATGCTCAGCGGCGCCGTACCCTGGTTCGTGATCTCGATCGGCTGCGTCTTGCTGGCCCCGGCCGCCACATCGCCGAAGTCCACGGTGTTCGCGTCCTCCGGCAGGAGCAGGTTCGGCGCGACGCGGTCAGGGTGGAGCCGATAGCTGTAGAGCACCCACCAGTTGCCGATGAAGACGATGTCGTCGTGCGCCGCGATGCCCAGGTTCCGCACCGTCACCGGCGGTCGCCCCGCCTCCAGATCGCCGGCGTTCGACCCGTATGTGGCCTGCTGCGTCTGGCGGACGGCGCCGATGAAGCGCGGCTTGGTGGGATCCGTGACGTCGTAGGCCCGCGCGTCGTTCCACGCGGCCACGTACGCGTGGCCGGCCGCGTAGTCGACGCGAACCGCGGTGCCCGGCGTCGGGGCCTCGCCGACGACGCGCGGGGCCGTCAGGTGCGAGACGTCGACGATCACGAGGCCGGCCGAGCCGGCCGCGACGTAGGCATGCGCGCCGTCGACCGCCAGGCCGCGCGCAACCCCGCCCGTCTCGACTTGGCCGAGCAGCTTGGGGTGCGTCGGATCGCGGACGTCGACGGTCACAAGGTGGCCGTCCAAGCTGGTGAGGAACACCGTCGCGCCGTCGACCCGCAGCCCCCACGTGCTGCCGATGCCGCCGAGCGCGCCGATCCGCGCGATGACGTTCGTCGCCGGGTCCCGCTTGTACACGCCGAGACCGTCCTTGGCCAGTGCGACGTAGATGACGCCGTCGGCGACGTCGACGCCCTCGTAGCTGACGCCGGGCTCCTGCAACACGGGCAGCTGCTCGGGCACCATCTTCTTGGGATCTTTGGGATCCGTCTTGGAGATGTCCCAGCCGCTGAGGAACGCCGGGTTGCTGATGTTGCCGCGATGGGTCGTGTAGACGATGTCGCCATCCCAGGCCAGGTGAATGCAGCCGGGGGTCCGTTCGTCGTCCGGCACCTTGTGCTTGATGTTCTGGGCCAGGTAGTTGACGTTGGCCGGATCGCTGGCGTCCAGGACACCGAAGGTGTAGCTGCACTGGAACAGCTTCTTGTCGCTCGCCCGATACCGCACCTCGTCGACGTGCAGGTGCGTCGTCACGCCCTCGATGCGCTGAAGTCGGGCCAGCGGGCTGGTGAAGTGGCCGGGTTCCACGCGCGCGTCGACACCGTCGACGGCGCCGCCGGCAGCGTCGAGCGCGGCGGAACCGGCGGACGCCGACGAGCCGGAAAGGGCCGCCGCGGGCGATTCGTCGCCGTCGGCGCTCGCCCCGTCCTTGCCGGCGGCGCAGCCCGCGAGCACCGCCGCCGAGAGCAGCGCAACGATCGCCCAGCGCAGGCGATGCGGCGGGGAGGCTGAGGGATCTGAGCGCGGCTTCAGCCACGCATCTCGAAGAGAGAGAGAACGCAACATGCCCTCCTTGTGGGGCTCGGGTACCGGCGGATCGGGCACCCGCACCAGTTTGGGGCGCTGCTTGCGCGCGTCAATCCGTAGTCGCCCCGGCAACTGTCCGCACGACCCCATACCGAGCGACGACATGACCCCATTCCCCATCCGCCGCGACTTGCCGCATACTCTCCGCCCGGCCCTGGCCGCCGCGTCCCCCGCGGCGGCGCCCATCGTAAGGATCGCGCGCACCCATGCGCCTTGACTGGCTGGCCCACGCGTTGGGCAAGACATGAGCACGTCGTGGACGGTGCGCGTGCGCGCCGATGGCCCCGACGATGCGACGGCGCATGTCCGACAGCACGCCTTTCGCGTAGGTGCGGCCGCCGGCTTCGACGCCGAGGCGCCCCTCCCGTCCGCCGTCGAGACGCTCCTCGGCGCGCTCGGCGCCGACCTCGTGGCGACGTTCGGCGCCGCCGCGCGCCGCGAGCGCATCCCCGTCGACGCGCTCGAGTGCGTCCTGACGGGCACCCTCGACAACCCGCTGGTCCAACTGGGCGTCATCGGTGAGGACGGCAGCCCGCGCATCGCCGCGATCGACGGGACGCTGTACGTCGCGTGCGATGCCACGGCCGAGGTCGTCGAGGGCCTGTGGGACACCACCCGCGCCCGCTCGCCGCTGTACGCGACGCTCGAACGCAGCGTCGCGTTGACCGTTCGCCTGTGCCCGACGCCATGACGACGCCATGACGACGCCATGACGACGCCATGAAGCGGAACGTGTTTCGTCCGCCGTGAGCCAGCGACGACCGCCATGAGCCCGTGCCGGCTCGTCCGTGTCCGCGCGCCGTTCGCCGCGCACCGTTCGCCACCGCCCGAAACCAATCGACCATTCAGGAGCTACCGTGATGTACCGACTCGATCCCGATCAAACCCGCATCCTGGACACCGTCCGCATGATCGCCGACGGCGTGATCGCCGCGAACGCCGACGACGTCGACCAGCGCGGCCGCTTCCCGGCCGAGTCGATCCGCGCCCTCGGCGACGCCGGGCTGCTCGGACTCACCGTGCCGACCGAGTACGGCGGCATGGGCCAGGGGACGCGCGTGATGGCCGCCGCGCTCGACGCCGTCGCGCAACGATGCGCGTCCACCGCGATGGTCTACCTCATGCACCTCGCGGGCGTCGCCTACTACTCCGCCCGCCCCGACGTGGCAGCCGATGCGCTGCGCGAGTCGGCCGCCGGGCGGCACCTTAGCACGTTGGCCTGGAGCGAGAAGGGCTCGCGCAGCCACTTCTGGGCGCCGATGAGCGAGGCGACGGCGGCCAACGGCCACGTCTCGCTCACCGCGGATAAGTCGTGGGTCACGTCGGCGGGCATCGCCGACGGCTACATCGTGTCGAGCCGGGCGCCGGGGGCCAGCGGGCCGCTGGACAGTGCGCTCTATTATGTCACGAAGGACGATCCGGGCCTCACGGTCAGCGGCGGCTGGAGCGCGCTGGGCATGCGCGGCAACGCCAGCAGCCCGATGCGGCTCGACGGGACGACGATCCCGGCCGCGCGCCAGCTGTCCGAGCCAGGCAAGGGCATGGACGCGATGCTGGGCATCGGCCTGCCGATCTTCGCCGTCGGCAACAGCGCCGTCGCGCTCGGGATCGCCGAGGCGGCAGTGGCCAGCACGCAAGCGCACCTCACGGGCCAGGGCTTTGAACACCTGGGCAGCAAGCTGGCCGATCTGCCGACGCTCCGCGCCCGCCTGGCCCAGATGCGGATCGAGACGGACCGCGGCCGGGCGCACCTGGGCAGCGTCATCGACCACCTCGAGAACCCCGGCCCCGCAACGATGTTGTACGTCCTTGAGTCCAAGGCCGCCGCCAACGAGACCGCTCTGACCGTCACGGACCTGGCGATGAAGGCCTGCGGCGGCGCCGCCTTCAGCCGCCACCTGTCCGTCGAGCGCAACTTCCGCGACGCCCGCGCCGGCAGCGTCATGGCCCCCACGACGGACGTGCTGTATGACTTCATCGGCAAGGCGCTCTGCGGGATGGAGTTGTTCGCATGAGC
>JBDTSC010000290.1:0-5017 GCA_039931375.1 Ardenticatenales bacterium | reverse complement strand
TCGACGCGGACATCGGGCTGCGCAACCTGGACGTCGTGATGGGGCTCGAGAACCGCGTCGTGTACAACCTCATGCACGTCGTGCGCGGGGTCGTCGATGCGGAGCGGGCGCTCATCCGCGACAAGCGTGTGCCGGGGCTGATGATGCTCGCGGCGGACCAGCACTCGGACAAGGACGATGTCTCGCAGGACGAGATGATCCAGATCTGCGAGGACCTGCGCGCTCACGTCGACTACATCCTGGTCGACTCGCCGGCGGGCATCGAGCAGGGCTTCCGCAACGCCCTGGCGCCCGCGGATCGCGTGATCCTGGTCACGACGCCCGAGGTGTCCGCCGTGCGCGACGCGGACCGCGTGGTGGGGCTGGTCGAGGCGGCCGGCAAGTCCGCGCCCGTCCTCGTGCTGAACCGGATCAAGCCCGAGCTGGTGGCCCGCGGCGATATGATGACCACCGCCGACGTCCTGGACATCCTGCGGGTCGACATCCTGGGCGTCGTGCCCGAGGATTCGGGGATCGTCGCCGCGACGAACCGCGGCGAACCCGTGGCGTTGGACGCCGCGTCCCGGGCCGGGCGCGCGTTCCACAACATCGCCGCGCGGCTCGAGGGGGAGACGGTGCCGCTGCTCTCCCTGGACGATCATGAGGGCAAGGGGTTCTTCCGGAGTCTCGGCAACCTGTTCCGCGCCGGCCAGGACGGAGGATGAGATGGGCTTTCTCGACCGTCTGATGGGGCGCGAGCAACCGGCGAGCGGCGCGTCCGGCGCCGTGGCCAAGGAGCGCCTCAAGCTCGTGCTCGAGTACGACCGCAGCCGGCTCACGCCCGCGCAGCTCGAGCTGATCCGCGATGACATCATCGCCGCGATCTCGCGCCACGTCGACGTCGCGAACGCGGACGTGCAGGTGACGCTGGAACAGGGCGGGCGGCTGGTGGCCGAGATCCCGCTCGGGCGCGGCGGGATGATCGGCGGACAGCGGTGAGCCGGACGCTGGTCGGGCGCATGGACCGTCCGGCGTCTGCACGGGCGCCTGAGACGGCGTGGCGGATGCTGCGCAGCTTCGACTGGGCGATGACGGCGGCCCTCGTGGCGGCGGTGCTGTTCGGCGTGGCGATGGTCCACAGCGCGACGCTGCGGGGCGGCGCGGCGACGGTGTGGTGGGAGGACTACGTCTACAAGCAGCTGGCGTTCGCGGCGGCTGGGTTGCTCCTGTACGCCCTGGTCAGCGCGAGCGACTACCGTACGCTGGCCGCGTTCGCGGGGCCGCTGTACGGGCTGTTCGTGGCGTCGCTCGTGGTCGTGCTGGCCGTCGGGGTCACGGTGCTCGGCGCGCGGCGCGGCTTCCAGCTCGGGGTGCTCACGATCCAGCCGGGCGAGATGATGAAGGTCGTCATGATCGTCGCGCTGGCGGCGTACTACAGCCGGTTCGACGTGCGCGATCCGCGCGCGCTCCTCGGGGCGATCGTGCTGATCGCCGTGCCCGTCGGCCTGATCCTCAAGCAGCCGAACCTGTCGACGGCGATCGTGCTGTGCTTCATCTGGCTCGGCATGACGTTCGCCGCGGGCGTCCGGCCGCTGCACGTCGGGCTGATGGCGCTGGCCGCCGGTCCGGCGCTGTACGCGGCGATGGCGCTGGGGGTGGTGAAGACATACCAGCTGTATCGCGTCGTCATTCTGTTTTTCCCGGACTTCGATCCGAGCGACCTGGGCTACCAGAACCACCAGACGCTCATCGCCGTCGGCAACGGCGGCTGGACGGGCATCGGCTTCGCGAACGGCTCGCAGTCGCAGGGCGGCTGGCTGCCGCTCCTGCACAGCGACAACATCTACGCGCTGGTCGCCGAGGAGCTCGGGATGGTCGGCGGGATCGTGGTGCTGTTGCTGCTGGGCTACATCGTGCTGCGGATCCTGCAAACGGCCGGCACGGCGCTCGACCGTACGGGCGCGCTGATCTGCACCGGCGTGGCCACGTACCTGTTCGCCCAATCGCTCATCCACATCGGCGTCGTGCTGCACGTCGTCCCGCCGACCGGGCTCAGCCTGCCGTTCATCTCGTACGGCGGATCGAGCCTGCTGACGGCGATGGTCGCGCTCGGGCTCGTGCAGTCCGTGCGGATGTGCCGGCGGCCGCTCGAATTCTCGTAACACCATCGGAGAAACCTATGCCCGATCCATCCCCCGTGCGCGTGCGCATTGCGCCCTCGCCAACGGGCTTCTTTCACGTCGGCAACGCCCGCACCGCGATCTTCAACTGGCTGTTCGCGCGCCGGATGGGCGGCACGTTCATCTGGCGGGTCGAGGACACGGACCGCTCCCGGTTCGTGCCTGAGGCGCTGGACGATCAGCGCGCCGCGCTCGATTGGCTGGGCATCACGCCGGACGAGGGGCCGTTCACAGGCGGCGAGCACGGCCCCTACATGCAGAGCGAGCGGCTGCCGCTGTACACCCAGCACGTCGACGCGCTGCTGGACAACGGCCTGGCGTACCGCTGCTTCTGCACGCCCGAGCGCCTGGCCGAGGTGCGAAAGGCCCGCGAGATCGGCAAACTCAAGGGGCGCTACGACCGCCACTGCCGCAACCTGAGCGAGGACGAGATCGCCGCCAAGCGGTCGGAGGGCGCGCGCCACACGGTGCGTCTCAAGGTGCCGCTGGAGGGCGTGCGCGTCCTGACGGACGTACTGCGCGGCGAGATCGCGTTCGACCTCACGGAAACTGACGATCCGATCATCCTGAAGGGCGACGGCTGGCCGACGTACCACCTGGCCGTCGTCGTCGATGACGAGGCGATGGCGATCTCGCACGTGCTGCGGGCGGACGAGTGGATCCCGAGCGCGCCGATCCACCTCTTGCTGTACGAGGCGTTCGGCTGGACGCCGCCCGTCTACTGCCATGTGCCGCTGGTGCTCTCGGCGAGCGGCAAGGGCAAGCTCTCCAAGCGCGAGGGCGGCGCCGAAGTGCGGGAGTACCGCGCCGCCGGCTACCTGCCCGAGGCGATGTTCAACTACCTGGCGCTGCTCGGCTGGGCCTACAGCGGCGACGAGGAGATCTTCACGCCCGCGATGGCCGCCGAACGCTTCACGCTGGACGCGATCAAGGTCTCGCCGGCCGCCTGGAACGCCGAAAAGCTGGACTGGATGAACGGCCACTACATCCGAGCCCTCGCGCCGGACGATCTGGCGACGCGCCTGACGCCGTTCCTCGCGGACGCGGGCATCCAGGCGTCCAGTGCCGAGGTGCTGACCCTCGTGCCGCTGATCCAGGAGCGGATCACGACGCTGCAAGAGGCCGTGCCGCTCGTCGACTTCTTCTGGGCGACGACGATCGCGCCCGCGCCGGCGGACCTCGTGCCGAACAAACTGACCCCCGCCGACGTCGCCGCCAACCTCCGCCGCACCGCGGACGCGCTGGCGGCCGTCGGCGACGCGGACTGGACGGCCGAGTCGCTCGAGGCGGCGCTGCGCGCGCTGTCCGAGTCGCTGGGCGTAAAGCCCGGCCCGCTGTTCCAGCCGATCCGCGTCGCCGTGACCGGCAAGAAGATCGCGCCGCCGCTGTTCGAGACGCTGGCCGTCGTCGGGCGCGATACGGCGATCGAACGTGTGCTCGCGGCGGCGGCGCTGCTCGACCAGGGCGGTGCGTGATGGCGATCGACGGCTACGTCGACCTGCGCTCGGACACGCTGACCCACCCGACGCCCGAGATGCGCGCCGCCATGGCCGAGGCCCAGGTCGGCGACGATGTCTTCGGCGAGGACCCGACGGTCCGGCGCCTCGAGGAGCGGGCCGCGGGCCTGATGGGCAAGGAGGCGGCGCTGTTCGTGGCCAGCGGCACGATGGGCAACCTGGTCGCGCTGCTGGTGCACTGCGGCCGCGGCGACGAGTGCATCGTCGGCGACGAGGCGCACACGTTCTACTACGAGTGCGGCGGCATGGCGGCGCTGGGCGGCATCCAGCCGCGCACGCTGCCCAATCGGCCGGACGGCACGCTGGACGTGGACGGCATCCGCGCCGCGGTGCGCCCGGTGAACGTCCACTTTCCGCCGACGCGCCTGATCTGCCTGGAGAACACGCACAACCGCATGGGCGGCGCCGTCCTGGACGCCACCTACATGCACGCCGTGCGCGCCGTCGCGGACGAGAACGACGTGCGAGTCCACCTGGACGGCGCGCGACTGTTCAACGCCGCCGTCGCCCTTGGGGTGCCCGCCGCCGCGCTGGCCGCCGATGCGGACAGCGTCACGTTCTGCCTGTCCAAGGGCCTCGCGGCGCCGGTCGGCAGCGTGCTGTGCGGCTCGCGCCCGTTCATCGACGCGGCGAGGCGCGCCCGCAAGATGGTCGGCGGCGGGATGCGCCAGGCGGGTGTGCTGGCCGCGGCGGGAATCGTCGCGCTCGACACGATGGTCGACCGCCTCGCGGAGGACCACGCCCACGCGCGCCGCCTGGCGGACGGCCTGCGCGCGTTGCCGGGCGTCACGCCGGCGCCGGACGCCGGCCGAACGAACATCGTCGTGGCCGGCCTGGACCGGCCCGACATGGACGTGGACGCCCTGATCGAGCGAATGGCTGCCGAGGGCGTGCGGTTCTTCAGCGTCGGCCCGAGGCGCTTTCGGCTCGTGACGCATTGGCAGGTCACGGGGGACGATGTCGACCGAGCGCTCGCGGCATTCGGGCGGGTGCTGGCGTAGCCTTCGGCGGCGACGGATTCCACAGGGTGGTCCAGCATTCCGTGGCTTGGCCCGCGGGGCTCGCGATCCGGCGCGAGAAGCTCTGTCGGCTCTTGCAGGGCGATCGCATCAAACTGCGTCCGAGTAGGGAACGCAGGGTGGGAGGGCGTGCAGAGCCGCAGGGCCGAGGCGCGATAGGCGAGGCGCCTGAGTTCGTGCGTTAAGCAGGGGCCACCTGGCCCCTGCACCCCGGCCAGGGAGGGATTTCACCCCCCCTGGACCCCCCCAATCGGAAGTACCGGTCGATCCCAGCACCCGGCCATGCTGCCTGGATCGGTCTTGTATCGTGGACCCGGTCCTT
>JBDTSC010000289.1:0-5084 GCA_039931375.1 Ardenticatenales bacterium | reverse complement strand
CGGCCGGAGGACATGATCCGCGACCTCGTGGCCGACCAGTTCACCCAGCTCGCGCTCGCCGCCCCGGGCTGCGACGTGATCGTCGGCGCCGGCGCGTTCCAGTTCGCGGCCCGCTCGATCGCCGAGCACATAGGCGCGGCGTACGTGAACGCCGTCTACGCGCCGACGTCCATTCCGTCGCCCGACCTGCCGCCGGGCGCGCCTCCCGGCGAGGCCTGGCGGCAGGTCGACCGCGCGGACACCGTGCGGCGCTGGGAGGCCGATGCGCTCTCGTGGAACGAGCGCTTCCTGGTGCGCATGAACGACAACCGCGCCGCGCTCGGGCTGCCGCCGCTGGACGATACCCGGCGTCACATCCTCGGGACGCGGCCGCTGCTGGCCGCCGACCGGGCCCTCGGGCCCGCGCCGAACGCCCCCGATCTGCCGATCGTCCAGACCGGCGCGTGGCTCCTGGCGGATTCCGCCCCGCTGTCGCCGGAGCTGGAGGCGTTCCTCCAGGGCGGCGAGCCGCCGATCTACATCGGCTTCGGCAGCATGCCCGCGGCGCCGGGCCTGGGCCGCACCGTGCTCGACGCCGCCCGCCACGTCGGACGGCGCGCCATCGTGTCCAGCGGCTGGGCGGACTTCGACCCGATCGACGCCGCGCCCGACTGGATCGCCATCGGCGACGTCAACCAGCAAGCCCTCTTCCCGCGCGTCGCCGCCGTCGTCCACCACGGCGGCGCCGGCACGACGACGACGGCGGCGCATGCGGGCGCCGCGCAGGTCGTGGCGCCGATGTTCTCGGACCAGTTCTACTGGGCGATGCGCGTGGGCGATCTGGGCATCGGCATGTCCGTCCCCATCCGCGACCTGACCGCCGCCGCCCTCGCGTCCGCCCTCCAGGGCGCGCTCGAGGCCGTGGTGGCGGACCGCGCCGCGTCCATCGCGCCGCGGATCGCCTTGGACGGCGCGGCGGTCGCGGCGGCGGAGATCATCGCGCGTCGGGCGTGAGCCGGCAAGGCAGGACCGTCGCCGGTGGTGGCGCACGTGCAGCTGCCGACGAGGGTCATGCAGGCCTTCAGCGAAGCCGCCTGAAGCAGCCCCCTCCTGGGGCGGATCATCCGGGCCGAACACCAACCATTGGCCGTACACCAACCATTAGCCGTACACCAACCATTCAATCAGGGAGACCAGCCATGCGAGAGTTGATCGTCGCCGAGTTCATCACGCTGGACGGCGTGATCCAGGCGCCGGGCGGCGCACAGGAAGACACCGAAGGCGGCTTCATTCACGGCGGCTGGACGGTGCCGTATTGGCACGACGACATCGGCGCCCACTTCTTCCAGGCGATGTCGGGCGCTGACGCGCTCCTGTTGGGCCGCAAGACGTGGCAGATCCACGGCGACGCGTTCGAGCCGATGGCCGGCGACCCGTTCGCCGACACGCTGAACAACGTCCGCAAGTACGTCGTGTCCACGACGCTGGACTCCGCCGCGGCGTGGCGGAACTCCACCCTCATCCGCGAAAACGTCGTCGAAACGGTGCGCGACCTCAAGCAGCAGCCCGGCAAGAACATCCTGGTCGATGGCAGCAGCGTGCTCGTCCCGCTTCTGGCCCAGAACGACCTCGTCGATGAGTACAGCCTGCACGTCTACCCGATCGCGCTGGGGAGCGGCAAGCGGCTGTTTACGCAGGGCAATCGCCTCGACCTGACGCTGGTGGAGGCGACGCCGCTGCCGACGGGGGTGGTATACATGCGGTATCGGCGGAGCGCGTAGGGCCCGGGGTCGGTCTTCGGGCGCCGGATCCAGACGGGTCGATCGTGATATCGGCCGGTGTCGGCGCACGGTCCGACCAAGACGATGCGGGACGCCGCGGTGGCCGGCGCTACTCGTAATGCGTCCACATCCGCAACACCTTGACCACTCGCTCCTCATCGAGCACCTGGTAGACGATCCGGTGCTGGATGTTGATCCGCCGCGAGTACGCACCATGGAGATCGCCCACGAGCTTCTCGAAGGGCGGCGGCGTTCGGTACGGGTCTTGGGCGAGGATGTCGAGCAGGCCGACGGCCTTCGCCTTCAGCCCTCCCGCAGCCAGGTGTTTCGCGTCCTTGCGTGCTTGGCTCGTGTAGACGATGCGCCAGCTCACCACTCCAGCTCGTCGGCGCACTCGTCGACCGGCGTCGCCATGCCCTCGAGGATGGAGGTGCGCATGCCGGGGATCGAGACCAGGTAAAGGGTCTCCTGCACGGCGCGCCAGTCGTCCTCGCCGATCAGCACGGCATTGCCGCGCTTGCCCGTGATGTGGACGGGCTCGTGCGTGTCGGTCACGTCGGCGAGGAGCTTGTAGAGCAGCTTGCGCGCTTCGGTGGCGGTGATGGTGGTCATCGTGTCCCTCCTGGTGGCGTACGCAAAAGCGTACGTCATCGAGCGGGCGGCGTCAAGCTGGTTCGCCGCCGGCGCGACGCACATACTACGCCCGCGCCAAGGGATGGGCTGGGACGTGCCTTGGCCACCCCGTTCGGCCCGCCTCGCCGCCGATCCCGTATACGAACGGAAGTATGGATGCAGCACGATTTTCCCAAGCGGCGCCGACGTTGCCTCGCCCGCGCCTTGGTGCCCGCCCTCGCCCTGATCGTCTCCGCCTGCCTGGTTCGCGACGATCTGGACGACCCGCCGCCGCCGGGCCGGCCGCCCGTCCCGGTCCGCATCGCCCATCCCTTCGCCCGGCTGCGGATCGATCCCGTGGAGGCGATGTTCGAGCGGCGCGACGCGGATCTGACCGTCTTCCTGCGCTGCACGGATCCGTTCTGGGCCAAGCGACGGCAGGTGGTCGTATGCTGATCCGACCCCTTGACAATGAAACATTTGTTCTATAAACTCACCCTCGCCCCCACGATCAGGAGCTCGTCCCCGCGCGATCCCTCCGACCCGTCCACCTGGCGAGGGTCCTTCCGATGACACAACCAACACCCGTGCCGCATCCGACCCGCCCGACCCCCCTCCGCCTCGGCGATCCCGCCGATCCGGTCTCCCCTGCCGCCCCTGCCGCCCCTGCCGCCCCTGCCGCCGTCGACCCCGACCCCGACGCCGACCCCGACGCCCCCCCCATCCGCGTCGGCTGCGTGAACCTGCCCCACGCCGCGATGGCCGTCGAGGTGCGCGACAACCCGCTGCTCGCGGACCGGCCGGCCGTCGTCACGGCCGCGCAGCCCGGCGCGGCCACGGTGCACGACCTCTCCCACGCGGCGCATATGGCGGGCGTCATGCGCGGCATGACGGTCTTCCAGGCCCGCAAGATCTGCCCCGACCTCGTCGTCGTCCCGCCCCGCCCGGACGCGTACCGCGACGCGTTCCAGCGTTTGCTCGACGCCCTGGCCGAGTACACCGGCGCCGTCGAGCCGGCCGATCTCGAGCACGCCTGGCTGTCCGCCTCGGGGCTGGCCCGCGACCGCGAGGACGAGGCGAAGCTGGCCGAGGCCGTCGCGGCGCGCGTCGCCGCCACGACGGGCCTGGCCACCCGCGTCGGCGTCGCGCACGGCAAGCTGACCAGCCGGATCGTCACGCGCTACCTGCAGGCCCGGCCGGCGATGGCGCTGCCGCGCGGGCGCGAGGTCGCGTTCCTGGGCGGTCTGTCCATCCGCTACCTCCCGCTGGCCACCGCCACGCAGGCCCGGATCCTGGCCCTCGGCCTCGGCAAGGTGCACCAGTACGCGGCGCTGCCCCAAGGCGGGATCCTGCCCCGCTTCGGCTACGAGGGCCTGCGCGCCTGGCGCCTGGGCCATGGCCACGACGACGAGACCGTCCAGCCCTGGCGCACCGAGCCGTTCCTGGAAGCTGAGCACGTCTTTCCCGAGCCCGTCGCCAACCTGCGCAGCCTGCGCTGGCAGATCGAGCGCCTCGTGTACGAGGTCGTCCGGCCGCTGTCCGAGCGCTTCCAGATGGCAAGCGCCCTGGCGCTGACCGTCACGTTCGAGCGCGGCCAGGTGGCCGCCGTAAACCGCACGTTCCTCGAGCCCTCGATCAAGCCGTCCGTCCTGCTGACCCACATGGACGCCCTGATGGCCGGCATCCAGTGGGCCGGCCCGGTCGAGCGTGTCAAGCTCTTGGCCCGCGGCCTGTGCCCGACGATCGGCCACCAGCTCGACCTCTTCCGCCACACCCACGCCCGCCGCTTGGAAGCGGAGACCGCGCTGCGCGACCTGCAGCACCGCTTCGGTCCTGATGTGGTGCGCCAAGGCCGCGTCGTCGACGCCGGCGCCGCGCTGCACGAGCGGCGGGCGCGGTTGGTGCCGTGGCCGGGCGGGCAGGGCGTGGGCGCAAGCGGATCGTTGTCGACATAATCGACGCCGCGCCACAAACCTGATCCCATGCGCCAGTATCCCGAAGGCGTGCCGATCCGCGTCCGCGTCCAGGGCGACGGCCAGCCCGTCGCGTTCGTCTGGGCCGGCGAGACGCACCGCATCGACTCCATCGAGGCGGTCCGCGAGCCGCGGCTGGACTGGTGGGTCGCGGACGGGGAGGTGCACCGGCTGTATTATCTGGTCGTGACGCACCGGGGCGTCGTGTGCGAGATCTACCGCGACGTCGGCGCGGACGAGTGGTTCGTGGGGCGGCGGTTGGATTGAGCGAGCCTGCCCACCGATCCGGCCGGTGCGGGCAGTACGCACCGGCCGAGCGGAAGAACGCGAGGTGAGACCTTGATGTATGCCTATACCGTCCACGCCGTGTTCACCGATGTGCACGTAGCCAAGGCGTGGGTCCAATGGCTGCGAGACGGCCATGTCGCCGAAGTCATCGCCGCCGGCGCGATCGGCGCCGCGATCGTCCAGATCGATGGAGACGGCGAGCCGCAATGCGAGGCCCGCTACACGTTCGCCTCCAAGGCGACCTTCGACGTGTACGAGCACGATCACGCGCCGCGCCTCCGCGCGGAAGCCGCAAGCCGATTCCCGCCCGGCAGCGTCGTATACACCCGTTCGAGCGGCGCGATCCTGTGGTCCTCCGACGAGGCGCATCGCTAGCCACGCCTATCCGCGCCGCGCGCTGCCAACACCTACGCGCAACGCGTCACCCCGGCCCCGTCACCCGCCCCACCTC
>JBDTSC010000288.1:0-5089 GCA_039931375.1 Ardenticatenales bacterium | reverse complement strand
CCGCCGACCGCGCCGAGGAGGTGGCCCGCGGCGCCGGGCTGCTTGCTCATCGCGCCGGGATAGACGTTGCCGAAGCCGATGCCGCCCGCCTTGAGCGCCGCTTCGACGGCCGGTCGCGCCGCCAGGTCGTGGAGCGTGACGTTCAGGTAGCCGTTCTCGACGTAGCCCGGCGGCGGGCCGACGACGCGCACGCCGAGGCCCGGCAGCTGCTCCTGGTAGCGCTCGGCGACGCGGCGTCGGTCGACCAGGCGCGCGTCGAGGTAGTCCATCGACAGATCAAGCCAGGCCGCGTCGAAGCCGCTCATCCGGCTGTTCCAACCGATCGCGCCGTGCGCGTAGTGGTCCGTTCGGCCGTGGTTGCCCAGCATGCGCACCGTCTTCGCCAGCTCTTCCGACGAGCACACGACGGCGCCGGCGTCGCCGCAGGCGCCGAGGACCTTGGCGGGGTAGAAGGAAACGGTCGAGATGAGGGCGTCGGCGTAGATCGAACGACCGCGCCACGAGACGCCCCACGCCTGCGCGCCGTCCTCCACCAACGCGATGCCGCGGTCGCGGCACAGCGCGCGGAAGTCATCGAGCCGACGCGAACCCCAGCCGTACAGGTGGACCAGGATGGCGGCTTTGGGGCGATAGGCGTCGATCGCTTCGACGAAGGCGTCGTAGTCCATCTGGAGGTCCGTGGGGTCGATATCGACCGTGACCGGCCGCGCGCCGACGTTCACGACGGCCTCGAACGTCGCCCAGAACGTGGCGTCGGGGATCACGACGACATCGCCCGTCCCGACGCCGACCGCCCGCAGCGCGAGCTGCAGCGCGTCCGTGCCGTTGGCGCACGCGACGACCGCCGTCGCCTGCGCCGCCTCGGCCAAGCGTTGCTCGAGGCGCACGACGTCCGGGCCACCGACAAAGCGCGTATTGCGCGTGATGTCGCGAACCCGCTCCATCCAGCGGTCCAGGAAGTCCGGTTCGAAACGTTGCAGATCGATGAACGGGACGGTCATCCCGTGGTCTCCTTCGGACGGGACCGGGCGCCGTTCGCCCGTTCGGGGGAGCCGTGTGGACGCCTTGCGCCCAACATAGCGGCCCATTATGCTACGCCGCTCTTCAGAGGAGCCACGTTTCATGCCGTTTGGCCGATCGGTCGTCGTCCTCGTGGACGTGCTGCCGCCCGTCGGTGCGAAGGGTGGAACAGACCGCCGGTCCCGTCCGCCGACGACCATCACGCCCCAGGGGAGACGAGTGAACGCAATCCGACCGATCATCATCGCGAGCCTCGCCGCCTTCAGTCTGGCCGCAGCCGCTTCGGGGACCGTCCATGCGCGGCCCGAGGGCGCCGGTGAGGGCACACCGGCCGCCGCCGCGGCCCCCGTGCCGAACCGGCCGCCGGACGATCCCGTCCTGCCCGCGGCGTCCGATGCGACGCGTCGCGAGTACATCCTGTTCCTGGATGACGCAAAGCCGTTGGCCCAATACCGCGGCGGCGTGCCCGGCCTGGCCGCGACGGCCGCCGACCGCACCGGCAGCGTTCACCTGAAGCTGGACACGCCGGCGGCCGAGGCGTACACCGCGTACCTCGATCGGATGCGCGGCGCGGCGATCGCCCGCTTGAAGGCGGTCGCGCCGAACGCGGACATCGGCTGGCAATACCACATCGTGGCGCACGGCTTCACGGCGGGGCTGACGCCCGATGAGGCGGTGGCGGCGAAGCACTTGCCGGGGTTCAATCTCGTGTTCCCCGACGAGGCGTTGACGCCCGAGATGGACTCGAGCGCCGAGGTCGTGGGCGCAACGGACGCCTGGCAAGCCGTGGGCGGCGTCGAGGAAGCCGGCCTGGGTGCGCGGATCGCGATCATGGACACGGGCATGGACATCGAGCACCCCTGGTTCCGCGATGACGGCATGCCACCGCCGCCGGTAGGCTACCCGTCCGCGACGATGGTCACCGCAAGCGGCGTGCTGCTCTACCCGAACCCCGAGCGATATGTGAACGGCAAGGTAATCGCCGCTCGTGTCTTCGTCCGATCCGGAACGACGCAAACGCTTCGGACGGTGACGCCGCTCATCTCGTGCTCGATCCCAACGGTGAATCCGAGCCTGCCGCCACCCGCGCCGGCGGGGTGCGCGGGTACGAACGATCATGGCCTCCATGTCGCCGGCATCGCCAGTGGCCGGCGGGGAACGTACGATCTGAGGACAGGCGGGTTGCTGCTGCCGACCACGATGTCCGGGATTGCCCCGATGGCGCACGTCCTTACGTACTTGAACGACGACCCCAGCATCGGGTCTACCGTCGCCGGCCTGGAGCAGTCGGTGATCGACCGGGTCGACGTCGTCAACATGTCGCAGGGCACGGTCGGGTGGTTGTTGGCACGGCCGGAGCGTCATCCGATCTCGCTGGCCGCGGACGCGGCCGCCGATGCCGGCACGATGCTGGTGGCGTCGGCCGGGAACGCGGGCAGCAATGGACGCACCTCACTGTCCGGCGGGTGGAAGTACGATCCGCGCATCATGACCGTCGGCAGCACATCGACGTCCGGCTCGTTCGACCAGATGCTCACCGTTGCGGGACCGGGCGTTCCAGCGGATGCAATCGAGATCGTCGCCGCGCCGCGCGGCGCGGAACCGATCCAACGAGTGACAGCGGGGCCGTTGTACTTGGCGGCGGAGGGAGGGTGTGCCGTGGACGCGGCGGCAACCGGCAAGATCGTCGTGGTGGATCAACTGAACGTCGGACGCTGCAACGACGTGGCCCGGGCCGACAACATGCAGAAGAGCGGCGCAAAGGCGATCGTCTACTATCGCAGCGCATCACCGTTCGGCGGATACTCCGACAGCGGCGGCGTGGGCAACTATCCAGCGTCGCTGGCGCTCCCGGCCGTCGCGATCGGAACGATCGGCGGACAGTCGCTTATCGCGTGGCTCGCGGGTGGGGGCAGCGGCACGGTGACGATCTCGGGAACGATCGTCCGCGGCCGCTCGGAGCCGATCGATATCGTCGCCGGCTCTTCCAGCCAAGGGCCCGGCCTGGACTGGCAGATCAAGCCCGACATCTCCGCTCCGGGCGTGAACATTCTCTCGAGCCGGATCTACGTCGATGCCGTAGCGAAGAAGCGCCTCTACCCCGTCGGCTCCATCTCGGGCACCAGCATGGCGACGCCGCACGTCACGGGCGCCGTGGGCCTGTTGCGAGCCGTGCATCGAGATTGGACCGTCGATCAGCTGCTGAGCGCGCTCATCAACACGTCGGCCCCGACGTTGCGCGTGGGGCGGCTCACGCAGACTCCTGCCGAACCGGCGGACGGCGGCCCCGGCCGCCTGGACGTCGCCGCCGCGCTCGACCCGGGCGCGTTCCTGTCGCCACCCAAGCTCAGCTTCGGCAAGATCGCCGAAGGCGCGACACGGTCGATCAGCGTCACGATGGAGAGCGATCTCGACGTGCCCGCGACATGGACGCTGGCCGTCGAGCCGAGCGGCGGCACCGGCGTGGCCGTCGCCGCGTCGCCCGACTCGGTAGCGCTTGAACCCGGCCAGAAGGCGACGTTCAACGTCGTCATCGCCGTCCCGGCCAGCGTGGCCGACAGCGAGCACTGGGGCAACGTCGTCCTGACGACGGAGGCGGGCGGCTCGACCCACCGGCTGCGCCAGCAGTACTACGCGTTCGTCGACCGCGCCGCGGCGCGCAAGAACGTTCTCTTGGTCGACTGGGCATACGGCAGCAGGGTGGATTACACGAGCGCGTACACCGAGGCGCTCGAGGCGGCGGGCCTGACGTACGACGTCTGGGTGCTCGACAACCCGCAGGCCCGCGCGAGCGATCGCTCGCTGCCGATACGAACCAGCCACCCGCCGCTGATGGAGATGTCGCGCCACGATCTCGTGATCCTCAACACGAACGAGAGCAAGACGTCGATGATGTCGGTGAACTTCAGCGGCCTCTACCAGTACCAGAACCACATGCTCCGCGGCGGCGCCTTCTTGATCGCCGGCCAGGGCACCGCCAACTTCTGGCGCTACCTCTACACCGCCGGCCGCCTGGCCGACACGCCGCAGCTCCGCCAGGCGTACGCGCACTCGTGGCCGTTCCAGTGGAGCGGCGCGCCGAGCCAGAACTTCGGCTGCGAGATGTGCCTGATGCGCTACTTCACGGGCTTCACGCCCGAGGTCACGGCGACGCTCTCGGGGCGGCTGCTCGTGCCGTTCCCGCAGAAGCCGGACATGACGGCGCGTTCGGTCGTCCTCGAACCCAACGCCGGCGCCGAGGCCGCGACGCCGTTCGACTACCCGCTCGACCTTTCGACGGGTGACAAAGCGGCCGCCGGCGCGGCCGGCAACCAGTACACGTTCGCGTCCGGCAGCGTCGTCAAGGGCTACAAGGCGACGACGAGCAACACGCTGGCCACCGGCTTCGGCGACTACGACTACTCGGAAGGCGTGATCGACGACCTCGTCCCGCTGGCCAAGCCCCTGTGGCAGTACACGGGCGACTTCGCCGTCGACCACGTGAACCCGATGACGACGACGACGCAGACGAAGGTCGTCGGCACGTATGTCGCCGGCCAGCAGCACCCGGGCACGGGCGTGACGTGGAACGCGATGTTCTGGGGGTTCGGGCTGGAAGGTGTGCCCACCGGCCGCGGCGACAGGCTCAAAGACGTTCCGGAGGGCACCGAAGCGCGCCTGATCGGCGATGCGTTCAACTTCTTGGCAAGGAACCTAACCGGCATCACGCCCAGCGTCGTCAATGCGCAGGCTGACGGGTTTGAGATGGGGCTCACGTTCCCCGACTTTGCCCGGCCACCGAAGGTCGAGAAGACCGACGTGTCGTGGGGCGACGGCACGTCCGCCGAGACCGTCGCATTCGCCGATCCTGTCGCTGCGGACTCCGCGCGATTCGAGCACGTGTATGCCAAGGCGGGCAACTACAGCGTCTCGCTCGTCCTCTACCCGTCCGCCGACGCCGCCCCATTCCGCGTGAAGGGCACCGTGACGGTCACCGCGCCCGCCCACCCGCCCGCGATCTACCTGCCCGTGGCCCTCAACGGCCCGCTCGGTGGCGACGCGGCGGCAGCGCGGGCGTGGTTTGGGCGAC
>JBDTSC010000287.1:0-5102 GCA_039931375.1 Ardenticatenales bacterium | reverse complement strand
GGGCCCGCGTGAACGTTGGATCGGTTGGTCGGCGGGGTGGTGGGCGGATCGGGCGGATCGGTTGGTCGGGCGGTTGAGGGGCCGATGGGTCGGCCGGGCGGAGGGCGAAGCACTCGCGGCCTTTGGCCGCGAGTGCTTCGCCCCTACAGGCCGGCGGCGCGGCGCAGGGCGTCCGCGCGGTCCGTGGCCTCCCACGGCAGCTCGATGTCGGGGCGGCCGAAATGACCGTAGGCGGCGGTCTGGCGGTAGATCGGGCGGCGCAGGTTCAGGTCGCGCAGGATCGCGCCGGGGCGGAGGTCGAAGTGCTCGGCTACAAGGGCGTCGATCCGCTCGGGGTCGATGTGGGCCGTGCCGTACGTGTCGACGTTCAGGCTGATCGGCTCGGCGACGCCGATCGCGTACGCCACCTGGATCATCACCCGGTCGGCGATGCCGGCGGCGACGAGGTTCTTGGCCACCCAGCGCGCCGCGTAGGCGCCGGAGCGATCGACCTTTGTCGGATCCTTGCCCGAAAACGCGCCGCCGCCGTGGCTGGCCATTCCGCCGTAGGTATCGACGATGATCTTGCGGCCCGTCAGCCCCGCGTCCGCGACCGGGCCGCCGATCACGAAGCGGCCGCTCGGGTTCACCAGGAAGCGCGTGTCGTCCAGGTAGTCGGCCGGCACGACGGCCTTGATCACGTCCTCGATGACGTCCTCGGTGATCTGCTCGGGCGAGGCGTCGGCGGCGTGCTGCGTGCTGACCAGGACCGTGCCGACGCGGACCGGCCGGCCGCGGTTGTACTCGACGGTGACCTGGCTCTTGCCGTCCGGCCGCAGGTACGGCACGCGGCCGTTCTTGCGGACCTCGGCCAGCTTGCGGGTGATGCCGTGCGCCAGGGCGATCGGCAGCGGCATCAGCTCGGCGGTCTCGGTGCAGGCGAAGCCGAACATCATCCCCTGGTCGCCGGCCCCGAGCGAGGACACCTCGTCGTCCGTCACGCCGCCGCGGGTCTCGAGGGCGTGGTCCACGCCGCCGGCGATGTCGGCGGACTGGGCGCGGATGAGGGTCAGGATGCCGCAGGCGCGGTAGTCCAGGCCGGCCGACTCGTCGTCGTAGCCGATGTCGCGGATCACGTCGCGCGTCGTCTTGACCAGGTCGACCTCGCCGTGCGCGCTGATCTCGCCGGTCACGAAGACGATGCCGCCCGAAGCGGCCGTCTCGCACGCGACGCGGGCGCGGGGATCGAGGGTCAGGTAGGCATCGAGGACGGCGTCGGAGATCTGATCGCAGACCTTGTCCGGATGCCCCTCCGTCACCGACTCGCTGGTGAAGAGGTAGCTCGGATGCTCGGAGAATACGGAGGACATCGTTCAGCGCTCCTTGGATCCGGGTCGGCGGCTGCCGGGGATGGACGGACGGATGGGATGGATGGATGGATGGATGGACGGGACGGATGGGCAGGACGGATGGATGGGCAGGACGGATGATACTGCCCGGCGCGGCGTTCGCGTCAGGCGGGTGTGGTCAGGCGGGTCGGCGGTCGGAGAGCACGCGCGCCAGCGCCTCGGGCACCGGCCCGAAGTGCGCCGCATAGCGCGTGCGGAACTCATCCACGGTGAACGCATGGCGCTGCGTGCCGAGCGCCTCAAGGGCATACGTGGCGCACAGCGCGCCGACGCGGCCGGCGACGGGCCATGGCAGGTCGTGGAGCAGCCCGAGGACGACGCCGGCGCGATACGCGTCGCCGACGCCGGTCGGGTCCACGTCCGCGCTCGGGGGGACGATGCCGATGTCCGTCGTCTGGCCGTCGGCGAAGATCCGCGAACCCTTCTCGCCGTGGGTGATCACGAGCGTGCCGGTCATGCGGCGGATGTCGTCGCTCTCCAGGCCCGTCTTCTCGCGGATCAGCTCGAACTCGTACTCGTTGGCGATCGTGACCAGGCTGCCGTCGATGCCCGCGCGCAGCGCCTCGCCCGACAGCCGGACGATCTGCTGGCTCGGATCGTACACGTACGGCACGCCGAGCGCCTTGCAGTCCTCGACCAGCTTGATCATCGCCTCGGGCGCGTTCGGGGCGATGACGACCGCGGCCACGGACGCCGCGTCGCCCGGCGCGCGGCCGACGGCGTCCGCCAGCTCGAGCTCGCCGGCGTGGCCCATCGCGCCCACGTAGAAGCTGGCGATCTGGCGGTTGTGCCGGTCCGTCGAGACGAAGAACGACGCGGTGTGCACGCCGTCGACGGCCACGACGTGGGTGGTATCCACGCCGACCGCCTCCAAGCGGGCGCGGTCCTCGGCCCAGTCCTGGCCGACGGTGGCCATGACCGAAGGTCGCTCGCCCAGCAGCGCCAGGTTGTACGCGATGTTGACGGCGCAGCCGCCCGGCTCGCGCCGCAGGCTGTCCACCAGGAAGCTCACCGACAGGACGTCGAGCTTGTCGGGGATGATGTGCTCGGTGAAGTCCCCCGGGAACGCCATGATGTAGTCGTTCGCGACGGAGCCGGTGACGATAACGCGCTTCATGCGGCCGTGGCCTCCTCGGCGCGCGCCGACGCCGTCGCCCGCGCCCGCGCGTTCGCGACCGCGTCGCGCAGCCCCGTGCCGAACGGCGCCCGCACGACGCCCTCCTCGGTGACGATGGCCGTGATCAGCGCCTGCGGCGTGACGTCGAACGCCGGGTTGTACGCGTGCGTGCCGGCCGGCGCGACGGCGTGGCCATCCACCCCCGTAACCTCATCGCCGTCCCGCTCCTCGATCACGATCCCGTCGCCGTTCGCGGCGCCGAGGTCGATCGTGCTCGTGGGCGCGACGACATAGAACGGCACGCCGTGGTGCTTGGCCGCGATCGCCAGGCCGTACGTGCCGATCTTGTTGGCCGCGTCGCCGTTGGCCGCGACGCGATCGGCGCCGACGAGCACGGCGTCCACGCCGCCCTGCGCCATGCGCCACGCCGCCGCGCCGTCGACGATCAGCGTGTGCTCGACCCCGAGCCGCCCGAGCTCCCAGCACGTCAGCTTGGCGCCCTGCAGTCGCGGCCGCGTCTCGTCGACGATCACGTGGACGCGCTTGCCCGCCTCGTGCGCCGCGCGGACGACGCCCAGCGCGGTGCCGTAGTCGACCGCCGCGAGGGCGCCGGTGTTGCAGTGGTGCAATACCGTCGCGTCGTCCGGCAGGAGCGCCGCGCCGTGGGCGCCCATGCGCCGGTTCGTGGCAATGTCCGCCTCGGCGATCGCCTCGGCTTCCGCCAGGAGGGCGGCCGCGATGGCGGCGGCCGAACGCTGGAACGTCGCTCGTTCCGCCGCGTCGCCACTGCTCGCCACGTCGAGACGGGCGAAGTGCGTTTCGGCCACCGCGCGCATCCGATCGACGGCCCACGCCAAGTTCGAAGCGGTCGGCCGCGCGGCGTTGAGCGTACCCGCCGCCGCGTCGAGGTCCGCCCGCAGCCGCGCGACGTCGTGCGGCCCGCCGGCCGCCGAGGTGCGCGCGGCCAGCGCCATGCCGTACGCCGCGGCGGCGCCGATGGCCGGCGCGCCGCGGACGGCCATCGCGCGGATCGCGTCGGCCAGGGCGCCGACGTCGCGCAGCGCGATGACCTCGAAGCGCGCCGGCAGCAGGCGCTGGTCGATCAACTGAACGGCGTCATCCGCCCAGAAGACGGTCCGTGGCGTACTTGGGGTGATTGAGGTGCTGTCGATGGTGGGGTTCCCTCGCGGCAGGGCGCCGGGTGCGACGGGCCGCGGCGAGGGGCGCCGCCGCGCCGCGTTGCACCGGCGGAAACGGCGGGCGATTGTACCATGCGCGCTGAGAGGCGAACAAGGCGTGCAGGGCGCACGGCGTGCAACCGAGCGACGGCGACGGTCGTACGCCACGGCATGAACACGATGCAAGCTCGACCACGCAACCCGTTCACATGGACCTTCGATATCGCCATCGACGAGGAGGTCGTCACGACGCTCGCGCTCGCCTGGCTCGGCTCGTCGGCCTCCTTCGATCTCGACGGTCGCCGCTACGACCTGCAGCGCGCCCCCGGCTTCGGCGAGTTCCAGCTCGTCGGCCCGTCCGGCGTCCTGGCGACCGCCTTCAAGCCCAACCCGTTCGTCCGCCGTTACAACGTCGAGGTCGGGCGCGGCCGCTACACGCTCGAGGCCGCCGCGCCGATCGCGCGCCGCTTCGTGCTGCGCGCAGGCGACGACATCGTCGGCGAGGTGGCGCCGGACGCTCCGATCGCCCGCAGCTGCCGTGCGATGTGGCCCGACGACATGCCGCTGCCCGCGCAGGTGTTCCTGCTGTGGCTGGTGGTGTTGCAGTGGCGGAATGCGGCGCGGCATTGACGTGGGCCGCGACAGTATTCGCGGCGGACAGCGCAAGCGGGAACATCGCCCTGCTCGTTTCACGCCTGCGCGAACTGCGGGAGGCGATCAGACGGCGTCGCATCGGGCGACGGTCCGTGCGCCGACGGATCCGCCGCGACGGGCACGTCACGCATCCGTTGTAGCGGGCCCGTCATCGGCGGGGCCGAGGATGGCATCGACCGCCACGGCGAGGTCCGGGAACGCCGCGGGGTGGAGAACGTCGCCGCGGCCGAAGCGCTGCACGAGGCGGTAGCCGGCGGCATCCGGATCGCGGTGGACCTCGATGGTGGCGGCGGCTAGGTCGACGAGCCAGACTTCCGGGATGCGCGAGGCGGCGTAGAGCGGGATCTTGACGTCTCGGTCGAGGCGGCGGGAAGTGTCGGAGACTTCGACGAGCCAGACCACATCGCCCGGGTGGGCGTGCGATCGGCCATAGAAATCGTCGCGCGGCGCGAGCACCGCGACGTCCGGCTCCGGCTCCGAGTGATCGTCGAGGCGCACGGGGTTCTGCACGGAGACGATGGCACGGCCCGCGAGCAGCGCACCGAGGAGACCGTTCAACCGGTTGACGCACCCGGCGTGCAGGCTGTTGATCGTCATCTTGGTCACAACCTCTCCATCCAACAGTTCGGTGCGCTCATCCGGTCCGATCAACCCCACGTCCGCCATCGTGTGGTAGTCGTCCGCCGTGATCCGCCGCCGAACGGTGAGCAGGACAGGGTCGTTGACGATCGGTGCGTCCGTCGCAGCGCCCGTTGCAGCGCCCGT
>JBDTSC010000286.1:0-5108 GCA_039931375.1 Ardenticatenales bacterium | reverse complement strand
TCCACCTCGCCATCGCCCGCCAGAGCTTCCGCCGCCACCTGACGTACCGCACCGCGGCGCTGGCCGGGCTGGCGACGAACTTCTTCTTCGGGATGCTCCGCGTCGCCGTGATCACGGCGCTGTACAACGGCCGTCCGGAAGCGGCGGGCATCACGCTGCCGGCGGCGATCACGTTCACCGCGATCAGCCAGGCGGTCATCGGCCCGCTGGCGGCGTTCGGCTGGTTCGACGTGATGCGCAGCGTGCACACGGGCGAGATCGCCGGCGATCTGCTGCGGCCGATGGGCTACATCGCGTACTGGCTGGCCAACGACTTTGGCCGCGCCGCGACGCAGTTCCTCCTGCGCGGCGTGCCGATGCTGATCGGCTACGTCGCGCTCTTCCCGCTGATCGCACCCGCCGGCACGCGCTTCGTCTGGCCGCACGGCGTGGCGATGTGGGCGGCCAGCGGCGCGTGCTTCGTGCTGGCGTGGCTGATCAGCTTCGGTTGGCGCTTCCTGGCCAACCTCAGCGCCTTCTGGTCGCCGAACGCGCGCGGGATCATCCGCTTCGTGTATTCGCTGAGCTGGTTCGCCTCCGGCTTCCTGTTCCCGCTGCGCTACTTCCCGGATTGGCTGCAGCGCCTGTGCGCCCTGACCCCGTTCGCCTACACGATCAACGCGATCACCGAGGTCTTCCTGGGGCTGCAAAAGGGGGGCGATGTCGTCCGCCTCTTGGCCACGCAGCTGGCCTGGGCCGTCGCGCTGCTCCTGGCCGGCGCCCTCGTGCTGCGGGCGGGCGTGCGGCGCCTCGTCATCCTCGGCGGGTGAGCGCGCACGGGATGGCGACGCAGAGGCGCGGCGCCGACGACGCAGCGACGCCGCCCGTGGGCGCGGGCGAGTTCGTGCGCCACAACGCCGGCCTGCTGGTCCGCCTCGTCCACGCCCAGGTGCGCTCCCAGACGCAGTTTCGGATGTCGTTCACGATGGACGTCGTCACGTCGTTCCTCGTGTTCGCGTTCGAGTTCGGCGCGCTGGCGGCGCTGTTCGTGCGCTTTCACACCCTCGGCGGCTGGACGTTGGGTCAGGTGGCGTTCATGGGCGGGCTGACGGCGATGTCGTTCAAGACGATGGACATGCTCTTCTCGGGCTTCGACCCGGCGGACTTTGGGGACGGGGTTCGCAAGGGCACGTTCGACGCCATCCTGCTGCGGCCGGCGCCCCTGACGATCCAGGTCCTCGGGTCGCGGTTCGTCTTCCATCGCCTCGGCGCGATCGCCGAGGGCTTGGCCGTGTTCGCGCTGGCGAACTGGCTCGTCGACGTCCGATGGACCGCCGCCAAGCTCGCGTTCCTGCCGGTCGTCTTCATCGGCCAGATGGCCTTCTTCGCGGCGCTGTTCATCGCCGGTTCCACGGTCACGTTCTGGACGGTCGACTCGATCGAAGCGGTGAACATCCTCACGTACGGCGGCCACGAGCTGAACCAGTACCCGGCCCACATCTACCCGCTGCCGCTGCGGCGCTTCTTCACCTACGTGGTCCCGACGCTGTTCCTTTGCTACTACCCGGCGCTGTACTTGTTGGACAAACCTGACCCGACCGGGATGCCGCCGTGGGCGCGCTTCGTCGGCCCGGCGATCGGCCTGGCGTGCTTCGCGCTCGCCAACGCGCTCTGGGGCGTCGGGATCCGCCACTACCGGAGCACCGGCACATGACCGATCATCGTGACGATGACGCGGGCCGCGAAGGCGCGCTGATCGAGGTTCGCGAGCTCGCCAAGCACTTCAGCGTGCGCCGGCGGATCGACGACGATGCGGATCGCAGCGTCGACACGGTCGGCCGCGCACCCCGCCGCCGGCTGTTCTCGCCGCGCCGCCGCGCGACGGTCCGCGCCGTCGACGGCATCTCGTTCCGCATCGCCGCCGGCGAGGTCGTCGGCTACCTCGGCCCGAACGGCGCCGGGAAGTCGACGACGCTGAAGATGCTCACCGGGCTGCTCGTGCCCACGTCGGGCGATGTGACCGTCGCGGGCCGCGTGCCGTGGCGCGAGCGGCGGCGGCACGTGGCGACGATCGGCGCCGTGTTCGGCCAGCGGACGTCGCTATGGTGGGACCTGCCGGTGATCGAGTCGTTCGACCTGCTGCGCTACATCTATCGCATCCCGCCCGAACGCTACCGGGCGAACCTGAACATGTTCCGCGACCTCCTCGAGCTGGATGCGTTCCTCCAAACCCCCGTCCGATCCCTCTCCCTGGGCCAGCGCATGCGCGCCGACTTCGCCGCCGCGATGCTGCACGACCCGGCCGTCCTGTTCCTCGACGAGCCGACGATCGGCCTGGACGTCGTCGCCAAGGAGCGCGTCCGCCGCTTCATCCGCCACGTCAACGCCGAACGCGGCACGACCGTCCTCCTGACGACCCACGACCTGGCCGACGTCCAGCGCTTGTGCGACCGCGTCCTGATCATCGACGGCGGCCGCCTGCTGTACGACGGCGACCTGCCCGAGCTTCAACGCCGCTTCGGCGGCCGCCGCGAGCTGGTGGTCGACCTCGCCGAGGACATCGGCGCCGACGGGGGCGTCGATGACGGCCGCCTCGCATTCCCCGGCGCCGACATCGTCGCCCGCGACGGCCCGCGGATCACGTACGCCTTCGACCGCGAGGGTGTCAGCGCCGCCGACTTGATCGCGCAGCTGACGCGCCGATTGCGCGTCGTCGATCTGGCCCTGAAGGAGCCGGACATCGAGGCGACGGTGCGGCGGATCTATGAGGAGCGGTTGTTGGACGGGTGATTCGACCTCCCACGGTGCGCATTCACAAGTTGGGGAGGCGAACACGCCCAACGCGAACTCGCCGCCGTCGAGGACCAGGTGGATCGGGCGGCGGCGGCGTTGTGGGGGCTGACGGAGCAGGAGCGGGAGGACGTGCGGGCGAGTTTGCGGGAGTTGAAGGGCGGGGCGGTATCTGGCGGAGCCACCGAAGGATAGAGGCGCTTCGACGCACGCCTTGCCCGCTCACGGCCCACTGACCACCCACCACGTGTAACTCACCTTCAGCCGGTTCAGTCGGCTACCGTACGGCAGCAGTCCATCGTGCTGCATCCGCCCGACCACGATCCCCGGCGCCACCCCGACCTCGTGCGCGAAGGTCTTCACGGCCGCCTCTGACTTCGCGAGCGCTGTCAGCCGTCGCGCCGCCGCGGGCGGGATGAGCACGTCGGCGGCGAACCGGTTGGCCGCCTCCTCTTCGGCGCCCTCGGACCCGTCACCATCTAGGTAGCCCGACCGCTTATTGTGCAGCAGGATGTGGCCCGCTTCGTGGAAGAACGTGAACCAGAGGTGGTCGTTCGTCCGGTACCGCAAACTGAGCTGGATGAGCGCGCGGTCCGAGCGCAGCCATCGTGCCGCGCCGCTCGCGCCCGTCCCATGCGGCGCCGGCACGAAGACTACGGCAACGCCGGCCTTGGCACACTCGTCCTGCAGGCGCGGGACGAACGTTGGCGGTTCCCGTTCGATCGTCAAAGCGCGCAGGCGATCGAGCAGCGCTCGGAATCGCGTTCGGTCATAGGGCGCGCAGCGTAGCCGGGCCGCTTCGCGCTCGCCCTGACGAAGCCAGGCCGCCACCGCCCCTTCGTTCACGGCGAACGCCGCGGAGCGGCGGAACGAAGCCTGCCGCTGGGCGTAGACCGTCCGCCAGGCCGCTACCGTATTGACGCCGAAGAACGCCAGACAAACCGCCACCTGCTCGCGCCGCGTGGCGGCCCGCTCGATCCACTCTAGGCGAAGCATCTCCGCGATCGGCAACTCGGCCAACCAGCCATCCTGATCATCGAGGCTCCGATTGCCCTCGAGACGCGCGGCGTGCTCACGGTAACGCGCCTCGCGGTTCAACCAGAATCGCGCTGGCACCCCGAGCACCCGCTCGAGTTGCACCGCCGTTTGGGGCGTGATCGCCGCCTTGCCGTTGATGATCTCGTTGATCGTCTTCAGCGGTCGGGCTGTCCGCTCGGCAAGATCAGACTGCGACAGCCCACGCTCATCGAGCAGGTCCAACAACGTCTCGCCGGGCGGCGATGCGACATCGGGTGCATATTCGGTTACCGCCAGCCTAGTCATGGTAGTCCTCGATTCCCAGGATCCGGATCGACCGAACCCCGCTCCACTCCAGCCCGCCGTCCGCCCGACGCGGGACCGGCTCGTCGGCGATCTCGAAGATAAGACGGTACGGACCGTCAAGATCGATCGCCAACTGTCCTGCCCGGTCCGAACGTAGCTCGTGCGTCCGGCCGGGCAGCATCACCATGTCGGCCAATGCGTCGGCCGCGTCGAGGTCGGCCAGGCGTCGACGCAAACGCTTGGTTCGCTCAGGTCCCCACGCTTTGACCATCTCCCGGTCGATGGTGCACTGACGGCGCAGCTTGTCCGACGCGAAGTGAATGTCCACAGTGATGGCGGCCACATCGTATTAACGGGAAGGGTTATTAGAATAGCCCAACGATGGGCCGCGGTCAATCGCCCTCGAACGCTGCCTCGACGAGCACCGCACCCTCGCCCCCGCCCAGCTCGACACGCGTCATCGCCGCTGTGTCGAGACGCCAGCCGGCCGTCCGGCCGTCGGCCGGGACCTCGCCGCCGCCGACAGGCGTCACAGCCCACATCGTCCGGCCCAGATCGAGCGACGCCGGCGAGGCGCTCGGGTTGACGACGGCCAAGCCGCGGGTGTAGCGGCGCACGAACAGCGGCGATTCCTCGCCGATGCGCAAGTCATCGACACGGGCCGGCGGCTCGTCGACGTAGGGGCCGAGCGCAATCTCGTACTCGGGCCACCAGTCGACGTAGCTGCTCGTTTCGAGGTTCAGGTAGCTCTGGTGGCCCTTGACCAGCAGGTAGTTCGCCAGGAGAAACATGCGGTCGTCGACGTCGGCCGGGCTCCCGTCGCCCTTCGGATAGGACTGGGCGATGATGACCTTCCCTTTGGTCGCGAGCCCGAGCACGCGATCCATCTGCAGCCGCCAGTCGCCGATGTCGAAGCGCCTGCCCGGCGCCCAAGACGCGAAGCCCTCGATCATCACGCCGTCGGCGGCCGCATACGTCGTGCGATCCCGCGTCGTCACCCAGCTGCCGGCGTTCGG
>JBDTSC010000285.1:0-5122 GCA_039931375.1 Ardenticatenales bacterium | reverse complement strand
GTGGCGCTGCTGCCGTTTGCGGGGCGGTAGGCGGCGGCGAACGTCGGCCGCGAAAGGTGCGTTCGACGTGGGTCCGCCCTGGGTCCGCTGGAGTGTGGGCGGAAGATCACTGTGTAATCGGGTCGCAATCACTGTGATCTGCGCCGGAATCACAGTGATCTTTGCGCAGTTCCCCAGGGATCCTGTCACGAACCGCGTTCAGAGGCCGAGACGAGACCCGGATCGTCGTCCCGAGGACGCTCGGCCATGCCGGTCGAACGCCACTACTCCCCCACCTCCACCACCCGCGGGCTGCTTCCATCCACCATCGTCATCCATGCCCGCCCGTCCGCCCCGAACGCGATGTCGCGCACCGACGACCTGTCGAGGAGCATGAGCGACCGCCACTCGCCGTCCGCCCGTCGCACCCGCACCTCGCCGCTGCGGCCGCCGATCCAGGCGCTGCCGTCGGGGGCGATGGCCAGGACGGGCACGTGGGGCCGATCGTCTCGGAGGCCTGGGTTGAGGTCGATGACCGGTTGACCGTCGAACGCGTCCCACGTTCCGTCCGCCGCGCGGCTGACGAGGCCGTGCTCGGTGCTGAACAACCACAGCGCCCCCGCGGCGTCGCCCGCCATGGCGGCGATCCCGCCCGTCGCAATCGCGCTCGGGAGTGCAAGGTCCGTCCAAGTGCCGTCGGGCTGGAGCGAGGCGATGTGGCGGGTGGCGCCGCTCTCGAGTCCAACCCACACCGCGCCGCCACCGCCCGTGGCCACGCCGAGCACTTGGCCTGTCGGCAGCCCAGTGGCCGTGGAGTACGGCTCCCAGCGGCCGTCGGGGCGGTGGCGGGTGACGCTCGGGCCGGGGGTATTGCTCGCCGTGACCGCCCACACTGAGCCGTCGGTCGCGGCGACGACGGCGGAGATGTCGCGGCCGCCGAGGGCATTGGGCTGCGTGAAGTGCGTCCACGTGCCGTCGGAGGCGCGGTGGACGAGGCCGGCGGTGGAGGCGCACCAGAGGCCGTCGGGGACGACGGTGAGATCGTTGAGATAGGTCGCGGTCGCCGATTGCGGAAATCCGGCGCCCGACCACGTCCAGGCTCCGTCCGCGTCGCGACGGTAGAGGCCCATCCAGACGCCGCTGGCGTCGGCCGTGACAAAGTCGGCGTACCGCGGGCCTACGATCCGCTCGTCTCGCCACTGACCGTTGGGTAGCCGGCGGAACAGATTATCGTCAAAGGGGCTGACCATCGCCCCGACCCATGCCACACCGTCGGCGTCGACAAGGAGGCCCGCGATGCCGTACTCAACACCCGACATCCGCAACGGATCGTCGAGTGGCGGTCGGTCCACCGTCCAGTGGCCGGGGTGATCGTCGTCCGGAACGTAGATCTCGAACCCGCCGCCGAACCAGGGCCGGCCGCGCGCGTCCCACTCGACCGAGCTCGGGGGGTCGTACTCGAACCCGCTCAACGGAGCGGGTGCCCAGCGGTCGTGATCCCCCAGGACGTCGATGACAACGCGATCCTTGCCATCGCCACCGCGCTCGCGGCCGTCCGTCAGGGCCCAAACGTGCCCGTTCGGTGAATACGCCAAGTCCACAACCCGTCCGAGGTCGAGCCTCAGCCCATCCGCCGCGCCATACGTGTCCCACTGCCCCGCTTCATGATGGACCGCCACGGCTGCCTCGATGTCCACGTCGGATGGCCCTTCATGGATCCTCTGCGCTGCGGTTGCCAGCCATACATCGCCGTCGGGCGTTGCCAGCATGGCCGTGACAAGGCTCCGAGGGTGTAACGGAAACCCGCGCACGGGGTACTCCCAACCGCACTCCGGTCCCAGCCGCGCCACCCCTGTCTCGCTACCCACCCAGACGCCGCCCGTTCGGTCAGCCACGATGTGCTTCACTTGGACTGGCGCTTCGATCGTCATCCACCTCCCGTCTGACCGTAGTCGCGCGATCCTGTCGTCCCCGCCCACCCACACCGTTCCGTTCGGCGCCACCGCCACGCCACGGATCACCGATATCGATAGCCCGTCTGCGTCGTTGTACGAGGTCGCGCTCGTCCCGTCGCGCGAGTGCCGAGCGACGCCGTGGAAGCCGACGGTCCAGATGTCGCCCGTCCGCTCGTCACGGGCGATGGCCTGCACTTCGTTCGCGGGCCGCACGTGCTGCCACCGCCGCGCCGCCAGCGTCGGCAGCGGTCCCGGCGTCGGACCTTGCGTGATCGGCTCGAAGTTGCACGCTGGCCCGAAGGCGAACGGCAGGTAGATGCGCCATGCTGCGCTCGAGCTGGCATAGGCGACAGATCGCGGCACGAGGGCAGCGACGAACGTTGCGAGGGCCATAAGGCCGATTAGGCGGCGATGCGGCACGTTGAGCACTCCTGGGCGGTATCGGCGAGCGTGTCTCAGCATACCGCGTCACGGCTTCGGCGCACCATCCGCCACGGGCTCGAAGCCACTTGCAACCAGAGCTCGCGGCCGGCGTTGCTACGGCCCCACCTCCACCACCCGCGGGCTCCCCCCATCCACCATCGTCATCCACGCCCGCCCGTCCGGCCCGAACGCGATGTCGCGCACGGACGACCAGTCCAGGAGCATGAGCGATCGCCACTCGCCGCTGGCGGTGCGCACGCGCACCTCGCCGTTGCGGCCGCCGATCCAGGCGGCGCCGTCGGGGGCGATGGCCAGCGCGGGCGTGCGGGACTTGTCCGTGGGGTCCGCGGGGTGGAGGTCGAGCGCGGGCTGATCGGCGAACGCGTCCCACGTGCCGTCCGCATTGCGGCGGACGAGGCCATGCCCGGCGTCGAACAGCCAAAGGGCGCCGGACGCGTCGCCGGCCATCGCCAGGATGCCGCCGGAGCGCAGGTCGGGCGGGAGGGCGATCTCGGTCCACCGGCCGTCGGGCGCGAACGCGGCGACGTGCCGGGTTGCCCCATCCTCGACGCCCACCCAAACCGCGCCGTCCGCGCCCTCCGGGTCATCTGCGCCGACCCCGCCGACCCCGCCGACCCCGCCGACCGCCACGCCGCGCACCGTGCCGCTCGGCAGGCCGGTGGCCGTGGAGTGCGCTTCCCAGCGGCCATCGGGGCGGTGGCGGGCGATGGAGGCGCCCCGGCCCGCGTCGGCTGCGTCCGCCGCGACCGCCCACGCCGAGCCGTCCGCCGCCGCGACGACGGCGGCCACGGCGCGGCCGGCGAGGGCGGCGGGATCCGTGGCGCGCGTCCATGTGCCGTCCGGGGCGCGCCGCACCAGGCCGGCATCCGTGGCGTACCAGACGCCGTCGGGGGTGATCGCCAGGTCGTTGACCGTGCGCACGCCCGTCGGGAAGCCGCCGGCCGCCGACTGCCAACCGCCGTCCGCGGATCGATGGGCCAGGTCCATCCAGACCTCGTCGCCGCGCGTGCCGACGGCGTAGGGATATTGCGGGCCGTCCAGCCACTCGTCGCGCCACGTGCCGTCGGGCAGGCGGCGGTACAGCTGATCGCCCGTGCCCACCCACGCCGTGCCGCTGGCGTCGACGGCCAACGCGGACATGAAGTGGAGGGACGGAGTGCCGAGCACGTCCGTCGGGGCCGGGTAGTCCACCCGCCAGCGGCCCGTACCCGCGCCGTCCGGCACGTAGATCCCGTTGTCGCCGCGGAACCACGGCTGGCCGTCCGCGTCCCAGACGACGGCGCTCGGCTGGTTCGCCGGCTCGAGCAGCTCGAAGTCCGCCAGCGGCGCGGGCGCCCAGTGGCCGTCATCGCCCAGGCGGTCGATCACGGCCCGGTCCTTGTGATCGGCCGCCGAGTACTGGCTGCCGTCGATCAGGGCCCAGACATGGCCATCCGGTGCTTCGGCCAGGTCCAGGATCGCCCAGTCGTCGATCCGCAGCCCGTCCGCGGAACCGTAGGCGGTCCACCGACCGTCCGCGCGGCGAACGGCGACGCCGCCGCGCCCGCTCCAATGCCCGGCGCCGTCGTCGACGTTGTCCGTGACGGTGGCGATCCAAATGTCGCCGTTCCGCGCGGCCAGAATGTCGACCACCCGGTCGCCCGCGCCCAGCGGGTAGCCCCGCGGCGGGTACTCCCAGCCGCAGTCGGACCCCAGCCGGGCCGCACCGTTCTCGCCGCCGACCCACATGCCGCCCGCCCGATCGACCGCGATGTGGCCGATGCTGATCGGCGCCGCGATCGTCCCCCACCGCCCGTCCGGCCGCAGGCGCGCGACGGCGCCCAGCCCGTCGCCGCCGTAGTTGCCCGCCGCCCACACGGCCCCGTCCGACCCGATCGCCACCCCCACTGTCCCCGCCCACGCCAACCCGTCCGCGTCCGTGTACGATGTCACGGTCTTCGCGTCGCGCCACCATCGCGCCGTCCCGTCGAACCCGGCGGACCACACCTCGCCCGTCCGCTCGTCGAACGTCAGCGTCTGCACGTCGTTCGCCGGCCGCACGTTTTGCCAGCGGCGGGCCGCGAGCGTCGGCAGCGGGCCAGGCGTCGGGCCGTCCGGCGCGGCCTCGGCGCGGCAGCCGGGGCCGACGGCGAAGGGGAGGTAGATGCGGTGCAGGGCGTGCGTGTCCGCGCGGGCGACGGATCGCGGCGCGAGCGCGGCGGCGGCGGACGCGGCGGCGGCGAGGGCGACTATGCCGAACCGGCCAAACCGGCCGAACTGCGGGCGATGCGTCACGGCGTGCGCTCCTGAGCGTGGTGGGCTGTGGCCGGCTCGATTCGACGCGTGTCGACCCTAGTCGACCGACGCGAACCGATGTCGACCCACTTCGACCCGCACCGCCCCAGCATACCGTGACTTCGTGTCAGCGCACCACCCGCGGCAGTACGATTCGCGTCGCCCTGCCCTCACCCTGCTCTCGCCCTGCCCTCACCCTGCTCTCGCCCTGAACGGGCGAGAGCTGTCCCTCTCCCACGTCGTGGGCGAGGGACTCGTTGGCGGGGGGCAGATGCGCAAGCCGAAGGGCCTGGATCGAACAAGGCGCCCCCAACGAGGCTTGTGCTGCTCCTGCTCCAAGGCTTGCGCATGGAGCCCCGCCAACGAGTCCTTCTCCCACGACGTGGGAGAAGGACAGCCTACGCCCGTCCAGGGCGTACGCAGGATGAGGGCAAGCCGATGGGATCGCGAGACCCACCCCCCCACCCACG
>JBDTSC010000284.1:0-5126 GCA_039931375.1 Ardenticatenales bacterium | reverse complement strand
CGGCGGCGCTGCCGGAGATCGAGGTGCCCGCCGCCGAGTTGGACGCGGGCATCCCGTTGTTCGCCCTGCTCGTGCGCGCTGGCCTTGCGGACAGCAGCAGCGACGCCCGCCGCGTGGTCTCCGAGCGCGGCGCGGCGGTGAACGGCGTCGTGGCGGCGGACGCGACGGCGCTGGTGACATCGAGCGACCTTGGCGACGACGGGACGATCCGCTTGTCGCGCGGCAAGAAGCGGCACGCCCTCGTGCGCCAAGGGCCAGCCGCCGCCTGAGCGCGTGGGCGGGCCACGGTCGCAACCTTTGCACATCGTATGTTTCGGTCCTCGACGAAAGGCGAACCCATGCCCACCCGCCCATCCGATCACATCAAGCTCTTCATCCCCGGTCCCGTCGAAGTCCATCCGGACATCCTGGACGCGCAGGCGCGGTGGATGTACGGCCACCGGATGCCCGAGTGCGCCGCGCTCTTCGAGGCGATCGAGCCGAAGCTGCAGGCGGTGTTCCAGACCGAGCGGCCGGTGCTGATCAGCGCCAGCTCGGGCACGGGCCTGTGGGAGGGCGCCAGCCGCAACTGCGTTCGCTCGCGCGTGCTGCACTGCGTAAACGGTGCGTTCAGCGAGCGCTGGGCGGAGGTGTCGGCGATGAACGGCAAGGAGGTCGAGGTCCTGGCGGCTGAGCCGGGCACGGCGATCAAGCCGGCCGCGGTGGCCGAGGCGCTTGCCGCGGGCGTGTTCGACGCGCTGGCGGTCGTGCACAACGAGACGAGCGCGGGCGTGCTGAACCCGATCGAGGACATCGCGCGGGCGGTGCGCTCGCTGCCGGGCGGTGACGACATCGTCATCCTGGTCGATGCGGTGAGCGCGGTGTCCGGCGTGGACATCCGGCCGGACGCGTGGGACCTGGACGTCGTGCTGACCAGCAGCCAGAAGGCGTTCGCGCTGCCGCCGGGCCTGGCGTTCTGCAGTGTCTCCGAGCGGGCGATGAAGCGGGCCGTGACGGTGCCGAATCGCGGCTACTACTTCGATTTCCCGACGCTCCTGAAGGCGCTGGAGAAGTTCCAGACGCCGGCCACGCCGGCGATCTCGCTGCTGTGGGCGCTCGATCTACAGCTGGATCGCATCCTGGCCGAGGGCCTGTTCAACCGCTTCGACCGCCACCTGGCGATGCGCGACCGCACGCTGGCCTGGGCCCGCGATCGGGACTTCTCGCTGCGGGCCGAGGAGGGGTACGCCTCGCCGACGGTCAGCTGCATCGACAACACGTACGGCTGGGACATCGGCCACCTGAACAAGTTCCTGCGCACGCGCGGCATGATCCTGGGCAACGGCTACGGCACCTTGAAGAACATCACGTGGCGCATCGGCCACATGGGCGAGCTGACCGTGCCGGACATCGACACTCTGCTCGGGGCGCTGGACGACTATTTGGCCGCGAACGGTGACGCCGGCAGCGGGGTCAGCGGGGCCAGCAGGGCCAGCGGCGGCGTCAGCGGCGGCGCGTCGACGTCGTCCACGGCCGCGGGGCGGTAGGCGATGGCGGCGACGACGACGACGAACGACGCAAGCCACGCGAACGGACCCATCACCGACCGATCCGACCGATCCGACCGATCCGACCGATCAGACCTTTCCGGCGCGCGCGTCCTCGTCGCCGAACCGCTCGGCGCGGCCGGCTTGGACCGCCTGCGCGCCGCGGGCGTTGTCGTCGAGATGCCTGGGGCGCTCGATCGCGCGGCGCTGCTGGCGAAGATCGGCGGCTTCGACGGCCTGATCGTCCGCAGCGCGACGCAGGTGGACCGGGGCGTGCTCGAGGCGGGGCGGCCGCGGCTGCGGGCGGTGGCGCGGGCGGGCGCGGGGGTGGACAACATCGACGTGGCCGCGGCCAAGGATCTGGGGATCACGGTGCTGAACACGCCCGGCGCGAACAGCATGGCCACGGCGGAGATGGCGTTCGCGCTCATGCTGGCGGCGGTGCGGCATATCGCGCCGGCTTATGCGTCCCTTGCGAGGGGCGAGTGGCGGCGGGCGGACTTCGCGGGCACGGAGTTGTACGGCAAGACGCTCGGGCTGATCGGCTTCGGGCGGGTGGCGCGGCTTGTGGGCGCCCGGGCGCTCGCGTTCGGGATGACGGTGCTGGCCACGAGCCGCAGCCTTACGGACGCCCAGGCGCTGTCGGCGGGCGCGCGGCGTGTCGAAATGGACGAGCTGTTGGCCGGCAGCGACATCGTCAGCCTGCACTGTGCCCTGACCGCTGAGACGCGCGGCCTGATCGACGCGGCGGCGCTGGGCAAGATGCGCCCGACGGCCCTGCTGGTCAACGGCGCCCGCGGCGCGCTGGTGGATGAGGCGGCGCTGGCCGCGGCGCTGCGCGCCGGCACGATCCGCGGCGCGGCCGTCGACGTCTACTCCAACGAGCCGCCGCCCGCGGACCATCCGCTGCTCGGCCTGCCGAACGTGCTGCACACGCCGCACCTCGGGGCGAGCACAGCGGAGGCGAGCGAGAACGTGGGGATCGAGGCGGCGGAGGGGTTGTTGGCGGTGCTGGGTGGGGGGGAAGTGGCCTCCTAGGCAACGCGCAACCGTCCGCTCTCCCCACGCCGATCATCGCCCCCACCTCCTGCGTACCAACATCGCCCCACGCGGAGTTAACGTGTGCATCACCGATCGACCAGGAGCCTCCCGATGCGACGATGGTCCCCCGTCCGCGCCCTCGCTCTTGCCGCGACCCTCGCTCCGTGTCTGCTGATCGCGGGCCGGTCGCCCGGGTCTGCACTGGCGGACGGGCCGACGTCCCCGCTGCGCGTGCCTGTGCGCCACTACCGCTCGCCGGCCGACACGGCGCAGGGCGAGGCCCAAGCGCACACGCTGTACGGCGACGACGCGGTCCGGGACGTCGAGCTGACGTTCGCGAGCGACAACTGGCTGGGGCTCATGGGCTGCGATCGGACGCAAGGGATGGGCGGGCCGGGCGGCGGGGCGTCGGCGATCCCGCGCATCGACGTGCCGGCGGACATGGTCGTGGATGGGGTGGTGATCGGGCGGGTTGGGGTGCACTGTAAGGGCAACTCGACGCTCAACGCTTCGGGGTCGAAGAAGCCGCTCAACATTGCGACGGACGCGTTCGTGCCGGGGCAGACGGCGTTCGGGTTCGACGTGATCAACCTGAACAACAACTGGAACGATCCGTCCCAGCTGCGCGAGGCGCTTGCCTTGCGGATGCTGGGACAGTACATGCCGATCTCGCGGTTCGCGTTCGCGCGGCTGCGGGTGCAGGGCAAGGTCATCGGGCTGTACTCGATGGTCGAGCAGATCAACAGCGAGTGGGCGGCACACTGGTACGACGAGGACGACGGGATGATCGTCAAGGGCGATTCGCCGATCCAGATCGCGTTCGACTCATCGCCCCTCACCTGGAAGGGCGAGGCGTTGGCGCCGTACAAGTCCGGCTATGAGGTCAAGGGCAAGGCACAGGATGGGGACGCGGGGTACGAGGAGCTGCGCGAGATGATCCGCGCGCTGTCCGCGCCGACGGCCGAGGGCGGGATCGGTGACGCCCAGTTCGAGTCGAAGATCAACGACGTCCTCGATGTGGACAGCGCGCTGTGGTACCTGGCGGGCAACAACGTGATCGCGAACTTCGACAGCTACTACGTCGGCAAGAACTACTACCTGTACCGCGGCAAGCGGGATGCGCGCTGGGACGTGATCCCGTGGGATCTCGGGCTGTCGTTCGGGCTGTTCGGGCTGCGGGCCGGCGGCGCGGGCGGCGGCGGTCGGCCGGGCGGCGGGGGCGGGGCGACCAGCACCGCGTTGGCGGATCCGTTCGCGCAAAGCACGGACGCGACTCGGCCGCTGATCCGCCGGCTGCTGGCGGTCCCGTCGTTCAAGGCGGACTACGTGGCCCACTATCGGGCGCTGATGGACGATGTGTTCAAGCCGGCGTGGCTGACCGAGGTCGGTCAGAGCTACCAGGACATCGTCCACCAGGCGGCGGCCGATGAGGTGGCCGCGCAGGGCAATATCTCCGGCGCCTTCACGCTGGCCCAGTTCGAGGCGAACCTGCTGTACGACGTGACGCGCGGCACCGGCGGCGGCTTCGGCGGCGGCGCCGCGCCCGGCATCGTGGCGCTCGCGACGGCGCGCCAGGAGTACCTGAACGGCCTGCCGGCCCTGGCGGCGCCGGACCTGCACCTGTCCGCGTCCTCGCACGCCCCCGACGCGCCGACCTCCGCCGACGCGGTGACGATCCGGGCAGACTTCGACGGCGCGGACGCGCCGGACGCCGTGGAGGTGCGCTATCGCGTGCACGGCGGCATCGAGCAGCGCGCGGCGATGATGCGAGGCGAGGACGGGACGTGGACGGCGACGATCCCGGCGCAGCGCGCGGGCCGAACTGTGACGTACGCGCTGCGAGCCGGCACGGCGGACGGGCGCTCGAAGTTCTTCCCGGCGGCGAACCAGACGGAACCCTACCGCTACGACGTGGCGGGCGTCGAGCTGCCGCACGCGAACACGGGCGCGCTCGTGCTCAACGAGGTGCTCAGCTCGAACACGTCGACGAATACGGATCCCGCCGGCGAGTACGAGGACTGGGTCGAGCTGTACAACCGCGGCGACGCGCCCATCGACCTGGGCGGCTACTTCCTGTCGGACGATCCGTACGATCCGTTCCGCTTTTCACTCCCGTCTCGCTCGTTGGGTCCCGGCGAGTACGCCCTTGTCTGGTGCGACGCGGACTCGATCCAGGGCGACGACCACGCGCCCTTCCGGATCAGCAAGGACGGCGAGACGATCGTCCTATCGAACGGCGACGCGATCGTGGACGAGATCGCCACCGGCGCGATCCCGCCCGACGTCAGCCTGGGCCGCGCGACGGACGGCGCGGACGCCTGGGACCTGTGCGCGCGCCCGACGCCCTTGCAGGCGAACGCGTGCAACGGGGCGATGGCGGTGCCGGCGCGGGCGTATTTGCCGTGGGGGGGGCGGTGATGGTGGGTGTCGTTGTGCGGGGCGGCGGCGCAAGGGGTGGGGACTCGGTGGAGGCGGGACGATGTCTCGGTGAGAGGGGATCGGTGTCTCGGTTAGATTGGGGGGCGATCTCGGTTAGACTCGGGGGCGATCTCGGTTAGA
>JBDTSC010000283.1:0-5133 GCA_039931375.1 Ardenticatenales bacterium | reverse complement strand
TCGCCGCTGCTGCCGGGGCTGGCGGTGGCGGTGGACGAGGTGTTTGCGGCGGGTTGAGCCAGGGGCGGCGGCCGGATGTGGCGCGGCGAGCCAGATAGGTAGGTGAAGTCGTCAGGGCCGAGCTGGGGCTCGGCGGCTACCACGCCCACCTTCTCGGACAGGCGCTGAGCACGCCAGGCGGCTGACGCCGTCGCCGACGCCAGCCGTCACCCCGGTGTCGTCCGAGCGTCGCCGGCATGTCGCCTCCCGCTTTACCCGCCGCCCCGCCTCCGCTACGATCGTGCCGCACGTATGTTCACCATGCGTGCGGCACGTCGACCTTTCAGCGTTGACTGCCGACCGACCGTTCACCGACGACAAGCCACCCAACGACCCGCGCGGAGCGACCCGCGCCTGACAACCCGCCCCTGACAACCCGCCCCTCCCCGGACCCAAACGCCCATGCTCGTCGAGCTCGCCATCCGCGACTACGCGATCATCGATGACCTGCGACTGCGGCTCGCGCCGGGCTTCAACGTGCTCACCGGCGAGACGGGCGCCGGCAAGTCGATCATCGTCGGCGCGCTCGGGCTGCTGCTGGGCGAGCGGGCGGAGTCGAGCGCGGTGCGGGCCGGGGCGGAGCGCGCGGTCATCGAGGGCGTGTTCGAGCCGGGCGCGCGGGCGGACGCGCTGCGCGCCGTGCTCGAAGCGTACGGCATCGACGAGGACCCCGTGCTGATCGTCGCGCGCGAGGTGCACGCGGAAGGGCGGTCGACCGGGCGGATCAACGGCCGCGCCGTCCCGGTGCGCGCGTTGGCGGAGCTCGGCGCCCTGCTCGTGGACGTCCACGGTCAGAGCGACAACGCGTCGCTGAAGCGCGAGACGTCGCACGCCGACCTGTTGGACGCATTTGCGGGCCTGGACGCCGATCGGAGCCGGTTGGCGGAGCGCGTCCGCCGCTACCGCGCGGCGGGCGACGAGCTGGGCACGCTGCAAACGGATGAAGCGGCCCTGATGCGCCGCGCGGACCTCTTGCGCTTCCAGGTCGACGAGATCGAGGCGGCCCAGCTGGACGCCGTTGAGGCGGACGCGCTGCGCGCCGAACGCGCCCGCCTGGCGAACGCCGAGCGCCTGGCCGCGCTGGCGGACGGCGCCTGGCAGGCCCTCAAGGGCGATGACGAGTCGGCCGGCGCGATCGACCGGATGGACGCCGCCATGACCGCCGCCGCCGACATCGCCGGTCTCGACCCGTCGCTGGACCGCCTGGTCGAGACGATGGCCGTCGCCGTCGAGAGCGTTGCCGGCGTCGCCGGCGAGCTGCGCGACTACCGCGATCGGCTGGAGGCGGACCCCGAGCGGCTGCGGCAGCTTGAGGAGCGGCTCGATGTGATCGGCACGCTCAAGCGCAAGTATGGTCCCGAGATCGCCGACGTGCTGGCCTTCGGGGCGCGTTCCGCCGAGGAGCTGGCGCAGCTGGCGGGCGCGAGCGACCGCATCGCCGCCCTGGAGGCGGAGCGCGCGGCGCTGCTCGTCGCGATCGGCGCCGCGGCCGGCGAGCTGTCGGCGGCGCGCGCGGCGGCGGGCGAGCGGCTGGCGGCGGCCGTTGTCGTCGAGCTCGAGGACCTCGGGATCGCGGGCAGCCGCTTCGGCGTCGACCTCGGCCGGCGCGTCGACACGGAGGGAGGGGCGCCGACGCCGGACGGGCGCTTCGCGTTCGACGAGCGCGGGATCGACCGCGTTCGGTTTCAGATCAGCACGAACCCGGGCGAGCCGCTGCAGCCGCTGGCCGCCGTTGCCTCCGGCGGCGAGACGGCGCGCATCATGCTGGCCCTGAAGCGCATCCTGACCGCCGCTGACCGCGTGCCGACGCTCGTGTTCGACGAGGTGGACGCCGGGATCGGCGGGCGGATCGGCGATGTGGTCGGGCGCAAGCTGTGGCAGCTCGGGCGGGCGCACCAAGTGCTGAGCGTCACGCACCTGCCGCAGGTGGCCGTGTTCGGCGACGTCCACTACCAGGTCCGCAAGGCCACCGCCGACGGCCGAACGCACACGCGCGTCGAGCGCTTGAGCGCGGACGAGCGGCTGGGAGAGGTGACGGCCATGTTGGGCGCCGCGACGGACGCCGGACGACGGAACGCCGCCGAGCTGCTGGCGACGACCACGGCCTGGCAGGCGCTTCAGGGGCGGTAGCGGCGGGACACGCTGTGGCCGGTCGTGCCGCGACCGGTCGAACATCGACCCAAATTGCCGCTTTGCGTTCTGCCTGCAAAGCCTGTGTGATCTTGACCCGTTTCTCTTTACCGCTATACTGCGCACGAACGACTGCCCGACGGCCTCACCCCCCCCGACCCTGTCCGACCGAGAACGGGTTGCCGTAACGTTGGAGAGCGACGCGACGTCTCAGGATGGCGTGTCACACCGCGAGGCCGATATCGCGGGCGCAGCCATGTACTTTCATGAACAAGGAGACAAGCCAGATGGCCTTCAGCACCCAGAACAGCAAGGGCACGACCTATTTCCTGCATGCCAAGGACGTCACGCTTCGTGGCGGTCGGCAGCAGCGCCTCTTCTACTTCGCCAAGGCCGCCAGCGATGGCGCGCTGGACGCCGTGCCGGACGGCTACATGGTCGCCGAGTCGAAGAACGGCCTGCCGGTCCTGAAGAAGAAGGTCTAGGTCATCTTCGACCGCCACGCGGCGCAGCGGTGCGCCGTGTCCATCCGGTCTGATCGCGCGCCCCTCGTCCCGCAACGGGCGAGGGGCGCGCTTCGTATTGCTGCGCGCGCGTGAGCACGCCGCTGGGCAGCCGCGTGCGTCCGGGCACACCGACCGAGGTGGCCGGCCGGTTCGCGGACTGGCTCGCCGAGACGGGCATGACGCTCTACCCCGCGCAGGCGCAGGCGATCGACGCGCTGTTCGCGGACCGCCACGTCGTGCTGGACACGCCGACGGGTTCGGGCAAGACGCTCGTCGCCACGGCGATGCAGTTTCGGGCGATGTGCGACGGGGAGCGGACGTTCTACACGGCCCCGCTCAAGGCGCTGGTGAACGAGAAGTTCTTCGCGCTGTGCCACCTCTTCGGGGCGGACGACGTGGGCATGCTGACCGGGGACGCGGCGATCAACCACGATGCGCCGCTGATCGTCTGCACGGCCGAGATCCTCTCGAACATGTGCGTCCGCGGCACGTCTGAGCCGCCGCGCCACGTCGTGATGGACGAGTTCCACTACTACGACGACCGCGAGCGGGGCGTCGCGTGGCAGATCCCGCTGGTCAGCCTGCCCGACACGCGGTTCCTGCTGATGAGCGCCACGCTGGGCGACATGCAGCCGCTGATCGAGCGGCTCGAGGCGGACACCGGTCGGCCGGCGACGTGGGTGACGTCGACGTTCCGCCCCGTGCCGCTGGACTACGCGTACCGGGACACGCCGCTGGACGTCACGGTCCGCCACTTGATCCGCCACAACCTGGTGCCGGCGTACATCGTCAACTTCACGCAGCGCCAGTGCGCGGAGCAGGCGCAGGCGTTGACCAGCATCGACGCCCTGAACAACGAGGAACGGCGCCGCCTGAACGAGGTGCTCGGCGACGCGGACCTGGCCACGCCGTACGGCAAGACGATGCGCCATCTGCTGCGCCAAGGCGTCGGGATCCACCATGCGGGGCTGCTGCCGCGCTATCGGCTGCTGGTGGAGCAGCTGGCGCAGGAGGGGCTGCTGAAGGTGGTCTGCGGCACTGACACGCTGGGCGCGGGCGTCAACCTGCCGATCCGCACGGTCGTGTTCGCCGGGCTGTCGAAGTACGACGGCGAGAAGGTGCGCATCCTGCGCGTGCGGGACTTCAAGCAGATCGCGGGCCGCGCGGGCCGCAAGGGCTTTGACGACCGCGGCACGGTGGTCTGCCAGGCACCGCAGCACGTGATCGAGAACAAGAAGAAGGCCGCGCAGCTGGCCAAGGCGTCCGGCGGGCGGGGCCGCAAGGTGGCCAAGTCGCGGCCCAAGCCGCCGCCGCGAAACGCCGTGCTCTGGACGCCCGAGACGTTCGAGCGCCTGATCGCCCAGCCGCCCGAGCCGCTCGAATCGCGCTTTCGGATCACGATGGGCATGCTGCTCGATGCGCTGAACGGCGGGCTGGCGGGGACGGCGATGGACCGTTACGGCGAGGACGGCGGTCGCTTAGACGGGCGCGCGGAGGGCGGCGGTGTATCGACCCCCGCGGGCGACGAGAACGCCGCGCCCGGCTACGCCACGCTGGTCGCGCTCGTCGGTCGCAGCCACGACGGCTTGCAACGGCGGCAGCGCCACCTGCGCCGCGCCGCGTCGCTGTTCCGCAGCTTGAAGGCGGCCGGGATCGTCGCCGTCCACGGCTCGCCCGCCGGCGGCCACATCGCCGTCGACCCGGACCTGCAGGCCGACTTCACGCTCCACCACGTCCTGTCGCTGTTCCTCGCGGACGCCGTCGCCGGCCTGGACGGGCGCGGCCGGCGCTACCCGCTGGACGTCCTCAGCCTGGTCGAGGCGATCCTCGAACCGCCCGTGGTCGTGCTGCGCGCCCAGACCGAGGTGGCCAAGCGGACGTTGCTGGAGCGGCTCAAGTCGCAGCGCGTGCCGTACGAGCAGCGCCAACGCGAGCTCGAGCGGGTCAGCTACGCGCAGCCGATGCTCGAGTACCTCACGGCCGCCCTGGAAGAGTTCGCCAAGTCCCACCCCTGGGTCCAGTACGAGGACGTGACCCCCAAGTCGATCGTCCGCGACATGTTCGAGCGCGGCGACGACTTCGCCGGCTACGTCCGCCGCTACGGGATCGAGCGCAACGAGGGCACGCTCCTGCGCTACATCGGCGAGGTCTGGCGCGCCCTGGCGCGCAGCGTGCCGGACGTCTACAAGACGCAAGCGATCTTCGACATCGAAGCGGCCCTCCGCACCCTGATCCTGACGACGGACGCCAGCCTGCTGAGCGAGTGGGAGCGCGTGCAGGCCGAGCAGGCGGCGGCGGCGATGGACGTGGCGGCGGTGGCGGCGGAGCTGCGGGGGGATGGGGACGGGGACGAGGACAACGACGAGGACAACGATGAGGACAACGGCGAGGACAACGGCTGAAGCCGTCGCTGGGGGTGACGCTGCGCGTCACCGCGCGCCTGCCTTCGCAGGCGCCA
>JBDTSC010000282.1:0-5140 GCA_039931375.1 Ardenticatenales bacterium | reverse complement strand
CGTCGGGCTCCGCGTGCACGACGGCGGCCGTGGGCGGCGCGGATGCGGCGGTTAGTGCCAGCAGCGTGGCGGCGAGGCAAGCGGCGAATCGTGCCGCCATTCGGACGACGATCTTGCGGCCAGTCAACAAGCCCGGGTGCATGGATACCTACCTGACGCGGCTCGAAGGAAGCAATGCCGGCGCGTACGCTATCAGCCTACGATACAGCTCGTGGGCGCCGCCCGCTAACCAGCGTGCCATCGCGACGGCAACGCCGCCAGTCACTGCGCGTCCATCACCATCAGCCCAGCATCGCACGCCGCGATGACGACGCTGCGCGCGTCGGCGCCTAGGGCGCACGGGTAGGCCGGCAGGTCGCCCGGATAGGTGCGGCTCCACAGCGGCACCGGCGCGAGCGGCCGCGTGACGTCGAACGCCGTCACCCGCTCCGACAGCCCGTCCTCGAGCGCCGTGAGCGTGTACAGGCGGCCCGCGGCGGACGCTGCTCCGTAGTGTTTGGCGTGGAACCGCGACGTCGATGCCCCGTCGCTTGGCGGGATCATCAGCGGCCCGATCGCCTGCAACCCGGCGCCGTCGGCCGCATCGAACGCGGCGACGCCCGCCGACGTCGTCACGAGCACGACGCCGCCCTCGACGCTCAGGTCGAGCACCTCCGAGTCGACGGTTCCGATACGCTGGAGCGTGATCGGCGCCCGGGCGAGCTCGTGCCAGGCGCGCGGCTGGTTGATGTCGACGGACCAGAGCGCACGTTCGGTCGCCGCGAAGAGGCGGTTCCCGGCGATCGCGAGGCGCTTCGGCGCACCGCCCGCATCACCGCTCAGCGGTCCGAAGGCGAGCGGCGCGTTCGCATCTGACATATCGAGCGTCCAGAGGCCGGCCGGCGGGTTGGTCCCGTCGGCAGTCGAGGTGCGCGTGTTGAAGAAGAAACGGACGTCGCCGACAGCCGCGAACCCGTTTGGCCACACGGGCAGTACCCCGTGCCATCGCTCGATCGGATGGTGTGGGTCGGTGAGGTCCCAGCCGACGAGCGGCCGGTCGCCCGATCGCGTGTCCGGCCGCAGCGTCCACACCTCGTCGTGGGTGGCCCCGACGAACCGACCGTTGGCCACCGTGGACCAGATGGGCGCCGCACCGGAGGAAATATCGATAGGGGAACCGTCGCCAGCTGGGCGAGCGACGCCAATGATGCCGAGCTTGATCCCCCCGCTGATGGCGAACAAGCGGTCGCCGAATGGCCATGCCTGACTCGCGTAGCCGAGTGTGGCGAACCGCCCGCGTACCCGCGGCGCTTCCGGCTGCGCGATGTCGACGGCGGTCAGGGCCGCGTCGCCGTAGCCGTTCTCGAACGCCACGAGCCGGTCGCCGCCGCGGGCCAAATGGTAGGCGTCGGGTGGTAGGACCTGCCTGGCCATCGTTCGCGGCCGGGAGGGGTCGGCGGTGTCCAAGGCCACGAGTTCGGACTGCGTTGCACTGTGAGTCGTGAGCAACCACGTCGTCCGACCCACCATTGCAACGTCGTGCAGGCAGCTTCGTAGCCCAGCGTCCGGTGGTTGGTACGGCTCGGCCCGTCGCATCCCAACGACGCGTGGCACGTCCGGGCGCGCGACGTCGATCCACCACGCGTCGCAGTACGAGGCGGCGACGAGCAGGTCGCCGGTCCCGTCGATGAACTGCGGGCTGTCGTCCCAACCGCCGCCGGCGACCTGGAGCGGAAGGAAGGCGACCTCGCGCGGCGCGGCCGGGCGGTCGATGTCGATGACGGCGATGCCCGGCGGTCCCGGCGTCGTGTCGGAGTCGATGTAGCGCGCAACGTAGACGTAGTGCCCGCGGACGACCGCTCGTGTGGCGACGCCGCCTTGGCTGATCGTCACGGCGCCGCGGGCCAGCGGTCGTGACGGTGCGCTGATGTCGATCAAACCGACGACGGCGTTCCAGTCAGCCCGCGCGATCAGCAGGTTGCCGCTGGCCCCGATGATGTCGTGCCAGCCGTTTGGAGGCGCGCCATCGAACACCGGGCGCGGTGCACGCGGGTCGTGCACGTCGTACGCCACCAGTCGCTTGCCCCAGTCGAGGGTAAGCCAAACGCGTTGTTGGGTAAGGGCCTGAACATCGACCATGCCGGGCAACACCGGACTCTGCCAGATAACCGCCGGTGCGCCAACCGGCTCAAGGTCGAGCACCACGAAGCGCGGGCCGATACCGGCGAAGGCGTAGCGGCCGTCCGTCACGACGCCGTGGATCGTGCCGCCGAACTGGTCCGTGCGACCTTGCGACCCAGTGACATCGCGTCCACCGTAGGGCAGGTAGATGCGCGCCTCGGCCCCTGCGTCGCTAGTCGCGGCCGTCGTCGCGGCCGTGGCCGCGCCCGCGAAGCCGAGGGCGAGGGTCGCGGCGACCGCCACTTGAACGGCCAACCGCGCAAACAATCGTTGCATCCCGCCCTCCTTGGCGACGCGGCGATGCGTCGCGCCTCGCCGACATGCCGCCCACGCTATCTCGGATCGTCCCACACGAACACCCCCGCATCGCCGAGTGAGCACACGATCCGGCCGCCGCCGACGGCCATCGCGTTGTCCAGCGATTGTCCCACTACGCGACACCAGATGCCGCCGCGGACCGCCCACCGATCAAGGCGCATCGAGCACCATCACCCCGTCATCGCACGCCGCGATGACGATGGTCCGCGCGTCGGCGGCGAGGTCGCACGGGTTGACGGGCAGGTCGCCCGGATAGGTCCTGGTCCACAGCGCGATCGGGGCGAGCGGCCGCGTTACGTCGTAGGCCGTGAGCCGCTCCGAATGCTCATCCGCCAGCGCCGTGAGGAGGTAGAGCCGCCCGGCGGCAGATGCGGCCTTCCAAGGCATTGCCATGGGTGGCGCGGCCAGCGCCTCGACAGACGGCTTGATCGTGAGCGGCCCGATCGCCCGCAGGCCGGCGCCGTCGGCCGCATCGAACGCCGCGACGCCCGCCGACGTCGTCACGAGCACGACGCCGCCCTCGACGCTCAGGTCGAGCAGCAGCGGTTCGTTGCCGCTGCTGCCGAGACCGATCGGCGCCCGAGCGATCTCGCGCCAGGCACGCGGCTGAGAGATGTCGACGGCCCAAAGCGCGCCGTCGGTGGCCGCGAAGAGGCGGTTCCCGTCGATCGCCAGGCGCTGAGGGGCCGCGTTGGCATCGCCGCTCAATGGCCCGAAGACGAGCGTCGCGTTGGCCTCTGCCGTGTCGAACGTCCATAGCCCATCGGCAGGTTTCATTGGGCCGGCTCTGGCGACGTGAGCGCCGAAATAGCGGATGCTGCCGGCCGCAGCAAATCCGCCCGGCCAAGCCAGAACATGGGCGTGCCACCGCTCGACAGGGTGCTGAGGGTCGCTGACGTCCCAACCGACCAGCGGCCAGCCGGCCGGTGGCGCCGCCGGCCCCAAGGTCCACACCTCGTCGTGCATGGCGGCGACGACCGACCCGCTCGCCACGGACGACCAGGTAGGCGCCGCGCCATCGGGCACTCCCGAGGACACGCCATCAGGCTGCATGCGGGCCGCGCCGAGGGTGCCGAGTATGACCGATTCGCCGCTGACCGCCATCAGACGGTCGCCCAAGGGCCAGGCGCGCCAGACGAAGCCGAGCGTCACGAACCGCCCGCGTACCCGCGGGGCCTCGGATCGAGCGATGTCGACGACCGTCATCGCCGCGTCGCCGTAGCCGTTTTCATAGGCCACGAGCCGATCGCCGCCGTGGGCGAGCCGTAGGTCGGACGGCAAGCGCAGCGTGGCGATCGTTCGCGGCCTGGACGCGTCGGTGAAGTCGAGCGCCACTAGGTCGGACGCCGTCGCATCGTCGCTCGCGAGCAACCATGTTGTCCGGCCGACCATCACCGCGTCTCGCAGCCGGCGCGTTGTCGCAGCGTCGGGTGGACGGTCCGGCTCAATCGAGCGAAAGCCGACAACGCGAGGCACGGCCGGGCGCGCGACGTCGATCCACCACGCGGCACTGAGTGAGGCGGCGACGAGCCGGTCGCCGGCCCCGTCGATGACCTGCGGGCTGTCGAACCAGCGGCCGCCCTCCACCGGGAGCTGAAGGAACGCGACCTCGCGGGGCGCGTCGGGGCTGTCGATGTCGATGACGGCGATGCCTGGCGGCCCCGGCGCCGTCTCGGGGTGGACGTAGCGCGTGACGTACAGGTGGTGCCCCCGTGCCACCGCACGAAGCGCATAGCCCCCGTGGCTCAGCGTCGCGACACCACGGGCCACCGGTCGTGATGGCGCGCTGATATCGATCAAGCCGACCCCGTTCCCGTCAGCCCGCGCGATCAGCAGGTTGCCGCTTGCCCCGATGATCTCGCGCCAGTCGTTGGGCGCCGCCCCGTCGTACACCTGGCGCGGCGCGCTCGGGTCGTGCACGTCGTAGGCTTGCAGGCTGTAGCGGCCGCGGCTCTGGTCGACCGTCAGCCAGACGCGCTGCTGGGCGATGGCCTTGACGTCGACGATGCCGGGCAGCCCCGCGCTCTGCCAGACCGGCACCGGCGCGCCGGCGGTCTCGAGGTCAAGCACGACGAGTCGCGGGCCGATACCGGCGAAGGCGTAGCGGCCGTCCGTCACGACGCCGTGGATCGTGCCGCCGAACTGGGTCACAGGACCAGGCGATCCGACGGCATCGCGTCCACTGTACGGCAGGAAGATGCGCGCCTCCGTCGCCATGCCGCCCGTCGCATCGCCCGTCGCGCCGCCCGTTGCAGCGGCGACGGTGGGCGTCGCGCCACGAGCAAGGCCCAACGCGACCGCCGCGGCCGTCGCCGCCGGAACGCACCATCTAGCGAACATCCGAGGCATCCCATCCTCCTTGGCGCCGTCGCGATGCATCGTGCCGCGCCGATGTCGCGCAGCGTACTCACTGCATCCGATCCCATGACATCAGACCGCACGGCCACCGCAACGGCGACACTGATTCGTGGATCGTCGCATCAGGGTAGAATCTGCGTCCATGTCCACCCCCCCCCCCGACCCCGCCGTCCTCCAACGCGACTACCTCCTCGGCATCGCCCGCGCGATGACCGAGGCGCTCGCGCCGCGCGACGTCATGGCGCTCGTGCTCAAAACCGCCGTCACGATGACCGGCGGCAGCGCCGGCGCGATCGCAATCCGT